>NZ_JBFANM010000019.1:0-179479 GCF_040674815.1 Nonomuraea sp. NPDC049709 | reverse complement strand
GCCCGTGGGCTGGCCCCCCCCCCCGGGGCGCGCTGCGGGGGGGGGGGCCTGGGGCGGCGCCGGGGGGGCCCACCCCCCCACACCCCCAGGCGGGGACCTGCCGGTCCCCGCACCCCTCGGACGCGACCCTGATCACCGCGCAGAACAATCCTGATCACCGTGCAGAAGACGTCCTGCCCGTTGGCCTGAAACCGCGCAGCCGCATCTCACAGACGCGGGATGCACCTGACAGGACTCCAGGAGAGCCCTTTTCCGAGCAGCCCGGCCAGTTTCCGAGCAGCCCGGCCAAGACCTCCTGGCTCATGCCTCTTCGGAGGCGCAGCCTTCCGATCCGCTGGCCCGCGGTGATGCCGGCGCAGTGGGTTCATGGGCGCTGCCATCCACAGGGCTTGCATCTCCCGGCGCCTGGATGCGGATCACCCTACGGTGGCCAACCCGCCCCGGGCGAGTGGCGGGGAGGAGAAGCACGAGCCGGAAGGGCTACCGTCTGCGATCCTGAAGCCATGTTGCGTCACGGGCGTAGGCGTCAGAAGAACGGGGAGCCGAGCTTCTACTACAAGCCGAGCGGCCGTAGATGGTGGTGGCAGAAGCCCGAACCCCTCGAGGACCTTGGAAACGACCCGTCTTCGGAGGTTGAGGAGCAGTTGTGGCGTGTCGCATGGTGGGGGGACGGGTGGGGTGTGTGGCCGGGGGACGCTGACCCGACCACGACACCACCCGCCTACGCCACCAGGAACATCACCCGAGCGAACTCGGACGCCGCTGGGGGCTGGGCGCTTGGAGTCGTGCCACCCCATCCGAGGAACCACATCAAGTGCTCACATGGCGGGGATCCGACGGCCCCGTTCATGTGACCGGCTCCGGCTGGTTGCAGTCCAAGGTCGTGCTGCGTGTCTGCTCTGTCACCTTGAAGGCATCTCCGTTGACGAAGGTGCCGGTGATGGACGCCCTCGCGCGGTAGCGACCTGGTCGGCAGGGGCTGCTCAGCAGCGTGTATGACTGCTTGAGGCCTGGCAGATCCTCGTAGTAGTCGTAGTCGATCTCATACCAGTCGGAGAAGAGACCGTCCTTGTGGTCGATGGCGATTCTGGCCACGAAGGTAGTGATGACCACCTGATCGCAGCGGACGCGGAGACTGGCACGAACCCTTGGTTCCGCGGAGCCGAATCGCACGGCCACGAGCGGACCCCAGGAGTTGCGGCATCCGCGCTCGCCTTCGGGGTGGGTGGAGCTGCCGCCCGGGGCGGCACATCCGGCGGGAGCGGCGGCCAGGCTGACAACCATCGCGGAGGCAGCGGCCAGCGAGATCCACATATGGACCTTCCTGTGGGGGATGATCGACGCCCACAGGCTAGAGTGTTCGAACGCTGATTGTGTTTGATATGTTACTTTCCGTAACAGAGTGGACGGGCGGACGCACCATGCGCTAGCCAGTGCTGCGGCCGGGGAGCGCGAGGGGCCGGCAGGCCTCTCGCCGGGGGTGTGGGGGCTTGCCCCCACAGGGCGCAGCCCGAGCTCTCGTCGCGCGAAGCGCGTCTCAGTGGGAGGACCATGCAGTTGGCCCGGGAACCCCGGCGCGCCGGCCTGGACCCCCGCGAGTCAGCGGCGGTCGTCGTAGCCCGGGTCGACTGTTTCCGGGGCCAGGCCCAGCAGGGTGGCGACCTGTTCCACCACCGTGTCGTGGACCATCGCGCCCAGCGTGTCCCTGTCCCGGGCTCTGGCCTCCAGCGGCCGCCGGTACACCACCACGGCCGCCGGTGACTTTCCGGTTGCGGCGTCCGCGCGGCCGAACGGGATCGGGTCCGAGTCGAGGCCCGGGCCGTCCCCCAGCTCGCTCAGCGGGGGTACCTCCTCCACCGCGAACTCCACCGCCGACAGCTGTCTCTCCCAGCGCGGCCTGAGCCGGTCGACCGCGTCGAGCACCAGGTCGTCGAAGCGTTCGCTGCGGGATTTGGCCATGGGGACGTGGGAGGGGGCGAGCGGGCCGCGGAGGCCGCGACCGTGGCGATCGCGCCGTCTGGGACCGCGCTTGTGAGTCACGTGAGCAAGTGTACGGGCCCGTCCCCTCGATCTTCTGGAGCGGCGGCGGCCCGACGTGTGGAGCGGCGGTGGCGTGGGTGCCGATTGCATTGGTGGTGCCTAGAGGCGGAGGGGTGGTGCCGGGAAGCAGGGGGTGGGCCGGGAGTGGAGGACGGTGTCGGAGGGCGGAGGGGGAGGTGTCGGGGGCGAAGGGGCGGTGTCGGGAAGTGAGGGGATGTGTCGGGAAAGGGTGGGGCCGTAATGAGGCAGCGCATGGGTGGGAGCCGGGAAGTGGGGGTCGTGTGCGGGAAAGGGAGGCGGGAGGATGATTGGGCAGGTGGGGAGGTGGGGAAGCCGGGGAGGGAAGTGCGAGGGGAGGGGTGGAGGCTTTGGGGCATGTGGGTGGAAAGGCTGCGACAGGTGTCCGAATTGTGGCGACACGCTCGTTAAGAGCGCTCAGGTAGTGGCGCCTCGCACTCTTACCAGATACGGTCCCTCCGTGAGCCCCGTCCGCCGCTGTTCCCGCACCGCCTGCAGCCAGCCTGCCGTCTTCACGCTCACGTACGTATACGCCGACTCGACCGCTGTTCTCGGCCCCCTGGCGACGTACGCGGAGCCACACTGTTATGACCTGTGCGCCGAACATGCCGAGCGGCTGACCGCTCCCCGCGGCTGGGAGGTGGTGCGCCTGCCGACGGACGGCGGCTCCCCCAGCTCCGACGATCTCGAAGCGCTGGCCAACGCGGTCCGGGAGGCCGCGCGCCCCACGTCGTCCGGTGGCGGTGAGCCGGTCGGGCAGGGTGTCGAGGTCGGCCGTCGCGGGCATCTGCGCGTTCTGAGATCGGCCCAGCAACAGCGCGACCGGTAGGCTCGTTCTGACGGAGGAGACGACCTAGGGGCGGAGCTGGAGAGTGGGCGACCTCGCCAAGATCTTCAAAGCGTATGACGTTCGCGGGGTTGTGCCCGACGAGCTTGACGAGCCGACCGCCGAGGCCGTGGGTGCGGCGTTCGTCGAGGTGACCGGGGCCCAGTCGGTGGTGGTCGCGCATGACATGCGCGAGTCGTCGCCGCCGCTGGCCGAGGCGTTCATCCGCGGGGCGCGTTCGCGTCGCGCCGACGTCGTGCACGCCGGGCTGGGCTCGACCGACCTGCTCTACTACGCCAGCGGCAGCCTGGGGCTGCCCGGTGTGATGTTCACCGCCAGCCACAACCCCGCCCAATACAACGGCATGAAGATGTGCCGGTCGGGCGCGGTGCCGATCGGCGGCGACACGGGGCTGACGGAGATCCGCGACCGGGCGGCCGAGCTGGTCGGGGTGACCGCCACCCCCAGCGGGTCGGTGATCGAGAAGGACCTGCTGAGCGGTTACGCGCACTACCTGCGCACGCTGGTCGACCTGCGGGAGATCCGGCCGCTGAAGGTGGTCGTGGACGCGGGCAACGGGATGGGCGGCTACACGGTCCCGGCGGTGTTCGAGGGGCTGCCGATCGATCTCGTGCCTCTCTACTTCGAGCTGGACGGGAACTTCCCCAACCACGACGCCAACCCGCTGGAGCCGCAGAACCTGGTGGATCTGCAGCGCGCGGTCGTCGAGAGCGGCGCTGACCTGGGGCTGGCGTTCGACGGGGACGCCGACCGGTGCTGGGTGATCGACGAGCGGGGCGAATCGGTCTCGCCGTCGGTGGTCACGGCGCTGGTCGCGGTGCGCGAGCTGGCCAAATACCCCGGCGCGACGATCATTCACAATCTGATCACGTCGCTCGGCGTGCCGGAGATCGTGCGGGAGCACGGCGGCGAGCCGGTGCGGACGCGGGTCGGGCACTCGTTCATCAAGGCCGAGATGGCCAGGACGGGCGCCGTCTTCGGCGGCGAGCACTCGGCCCACTACTACTTCAGGGACTTCTGGTTCGCCGACTCCGGGATGCTGGCGGCGATGCATGTGCTGGCCGCGCTGGGTGAGCAGGAGCGGGCGCTGTCGGAGGTGGTGGCCGTCTACTCGCGCTACCACGCCTCCGGAGAGGTCAACAGCGCCGTGTCCGACCAGGCGGAGGCGCTGCGGCGGGTGCGGGAGGCGTTCGCGGGGCGCGGGGAGTTCGACGAGCTCGACGGGCTGACCGTGAGCGGGTCCGACTGGTGGTTCAACCTGCGGGCCTCCAACACCGAGCCGCTGCTCAGGCTGAACGCCGAGGCGGCCGACGAGAGCAAGATGACGGCGATCAGGGACGAGGTCCTCGCCATTGTGGGAAAGGTGTCAGAGTGAAGATCGACGACTGGCTGCTGGAGATCCTGGCCTGCCCGGCGTGCAAGGCCCCCCTGCGGGCGGAGGACGAGGCAGAAGAGCTGGTCTGCACCGGATGCGGCCTGATCTACCCGGTCAGGGATGACATTCCCGTCCTGCTCGTCGACGAGGCCAGGAAGCCGTGACCTGGGAGCCGGAGCGGCTCGACGACCAGCGTCACCTCAGCGAGGGCGACCCCGGAGGCATGCTCCCGGCGGTCGCCGCCTCCGCGGCCCACGTACGCACCGGCTACCGCAACGCCGTCGAGGCCCGCGTCGATCGCCTGGTCGGCCAGGGGCGCCCGCGCGCCATCGTGGTCGCGGGCATGGGCGGCTCGGGCATCGCCGGCGACATCCTGGCGGCCGTCGTGGGCAACGGCGCGCCGCTGCCGATCGTGACCCTGCGCTCCTACCAGCTCCCCGGCTGGGTGGGGGCCACCGACCTGGTCATCGCAGTCTCCGGCTCGGGCGACACCGAGGAGACGCTGTCCGTCGCCACCCAGGCCGTGCGGCGCGGCTGCACGCTGCTCGCCGTCGGCGCCCCCGACTCCCCGCTGGAGGCCATCGCCACCCAGGCGTCGGCCGTCTACGTGCCGGTGCCCGTCAGCGGCCAGTCCAGGGCGAACCTGTGGCTGCTGGCCGTCCCCCTGGTCGTGGCGGCTGCCGCGCTGCGGCTGGTGCAGGCGGACGCGGATCTGTTCGAGCGGGTGGCCAGGTCGCTGGAGGACATGGCGCACCGGTGCCGGCCGTCCAGCGAGTCGTTCGTCAATCCGGGCAAGTCGCTCGCGATGCACCTGGCCGAGGGCGTGCCGATCATCTGGGGCTCGTCGCCGGCCGCGGCCGTGGCGGCGTACCGGCTGGCCTGCCAGCTCGGGGCGAACGCGAAATATCCCGCCATCCACGGTGAGCTGCCCGAGGTGGGCCACCATCAGGTGGCCCTGTTCGACGGGCCGATGGCCGAGCGCGACATCTTCGCCGACACCGCCGGGCGGACGATCCGGCTCGTCGTCCTGCGCGACGTCGAGGAGCACCCCCAGGTGACGCGGCGGCGCGAGGCGTCGCTGCGGGCGGCGCGCGAGCGCGACGTGCCGGTCACCGAGCTGACGGCCGAGGGAGTGCATCCGCTGGAGCGGATGGCCGCCCTCATCGGGCTCGGCGACTACGCCAGCACCTATCTTGCCCTGGGGTATGCCATCGATCCGACCCCAGTGTCAGCGATCACTGAGGTAAAGGCCAGAATTTCGCAATAGGATCCCCTTTCAGGCCTTAGTACGTGATCTTTATGAGTGGAGAAGACCGGTGAGCGCGAGCGGCGGAACGAAAGCAATCATCGCGGCATTGACCGCGAACCTGGCGATCGCTGTAGCCAAGTTCGTGGCCGCCGTCTTCACCGGGTCGTCCTCGATGCTGGCAGAGGGAATTCACTCGGTCGCCGACTCGGGCAACCAGGTGTTGCTGCTGGTCGGCGGTAAGAGGGCGGCCAGGGCCAGCACGAAGGAGCATCCGTTCGGCTACGGCCGTGAGCGCTACTTCTACGCCTTCGTCGTGGCCGTGGTGCTGTTCACGATCGGCGCGGCGTTCTCGATTTACGAGGGTGTGCACAAGATCTCCGACCCGCACGGGGTGGAGGCGCCGATCTGGGCGTTCGGCGTGCTGATCTTCGCGATCATCGCCGAGTCGTTCTCGTTCCGCACGGCGATCAAGGAATCGAACGCCGTACGCGGCAAGCAGTCGTGGGTCTCCTTCATCCGCCGGTCCAAGTCGCCCGAGCTGCCCGTCATCGTCCTGGAGGACCTGGGCGCGCTGCTCGGCCTGATCTTCGCGCTGTTCGGCGTGACGATGGCGGTCGTCACCGGCGACGGGGTCTGGGACGGCATCGGCACCCTGATGATCGGTGTGCTGCTGGCCGTGATCGCGATCGTGCTGGCCATCGAGACCAAGTCGCTGCTCGTCGGCGAGGGCGCCTCGCCGGAGATGGAGGTGCAGATCCGGGCCGCCCTTGAGCAGGCGCCTGAGGTGACCCGCGTCATCCACATGCGCACGCTGCACCTGGGGCCTGAGGAGCTGCTGGTGGCCGCGAAGATCGCGGTGGAGCACAACGAGACGGCGGCCGACGTCGCCCACGGGATCGACGAGGCGGAGCGGCGCATCCGGGCGGCGGTGCCGATCGCCCGGGTGATCTACCTGGAGCCCGACCTCGACCGCCTCCGCAGCACCTCCACCTCCACTTCCACCTGACCCGCACCCGCCGGTCCGGCGGGTGACGGGGGTGGCAGAAGGCCCGGAACGGTCTCCGGGTCTGAGGTGGCGCACCGCCCCGAGGGCCTCCGGGTCTGAGGTGGCGCACCGCCCCCGGTGTCACCGGGGGCGGAGGAGGCGCAGGGCCTTCTCCTTCTCGAAGTCGAGGGCCCGGCGGGGCACCTGGATGCGCCCGATCCGTACCCCCAGGTCGCGTACGGCCGCCGCCACAGATGGCTCGCTCAGCACCCGCAGCGCGAACGCCAGCTCCGCCGGCGACACGTCGAACCGCTTCTCCAGCTCCACCCCCTGGGCCACGGCGGCCAGCTCCTCGGGCCCGAACCGCCGGTGCGCCCCCTGCTCGCGCACCGGCGGGAGCAGGCCGAGCGCCTCCCGGTACCGGAGCATTCGCGGGGACATGCCGAGCCGCTTGGCGGCTTCCGTGATGCGCATTCTTACATTCTTACGTCAGTTTCACCGCTCCTGGCGTGCGCCCGCATGCGAGCGGCGCCTAAACTCGTCGGCGACAACCATCAGTGACGCGAGGGGAAACCCGATGGACTTCAAGGTCGCAGACCTTTCACTTGCCGACTTCGGCCGCAAGGAGATCCGGCTCGCCGAGCACGAGATGCCCGGCCTCATGGCGGTCCGCAAGGAATACGCGGCCTCCCAGCCCCTCCGCGGCGCGAAGATCATGGGCTCCCTGCACATGACGATCCAGACGGCCGTCCTCATCGAGACGCTGGTGGCGCTCGGTGCCGAGGTCCGCTGGGTCAGCTGCAACATCTTCTCCACGCAGGACCACGCCGCCGCCGCCGTGGTCGTCGGCCCGAACGGCACCGTGGACGACCCGCAGGGCGTGCCCGTGTTCGCCTGGAAGGGCGAGACGCTGGAGGAATACTGGTGGTGCACCGAGCAGGCCCTCACCTGGCCCGGCGGTGACGCCCCCAACATGATCCTCGACGACGGCGGCGACGCCACGCTCCTCGTGCACAAGGGCGCCGAGTACGAGAAGGCCGGCGCCGTGCCCGCGGCCACCGCCGAGGACCCGGAGGAGTGGCACGTCATCATCGACCTGCTCACCCGCACGGTCGGCGCCGACAAGAGGTGGACCCGGATCGCCGAGAGCATCAAGGGCGTCACCGAGGAGACCACGACCGGCGTGCACCGTCTCTACGAGATGCACAAGAACGGCCAGCTCCTCTTCCCGGCGATCAACGTCAACGACTCGGTCACCAAGTCGAAGTTCGACAACAAGTACGGCTGCCGCCACTCCGTCATCGACGGCCTCAACCGCGCCACCGACGTGCTGATCGGCGGCAAGGTGGCCGTGGTCTGCGGCTACGGCGACGTCGGCAAGGGCTGCGCCGACGCGCTGCGCGGCCAGGGCGCCCGCGTGATCGTCACCGAGATCGACCCGATCTGCGCGCTGCAGGCGGCCATGGACGGCTTCCAGGTCACCACGCTGGACGAGGTCGTCGGCATCGCCGACATCTTCGTCACCTGCACCGGCAACTTCAACATCATCACCGCCGACCACATGGCGCGGATGAAGCACCAGGCGATCGTCTCCAACATCGGCCACTTCGACAACGAGATCGACATGGCCGGGCTGGCCCGCACCGAGGGCATCGTCAGGAACAACATCAAGCCGCAGGTCGACGAGTGGGTGTTCGCCGACGGGCACTCGATCATCGTCCTGGCCGAGGGCCGCCTGATGAACCTGGGCTGCGCGACCGGCCACCCCAGCTTCGTCATGTCCAACTCGTTCACCAACCAGGTGATCGCCCAGATCGAGCTGTTCACCAAGACCTCCGAATACCAGATCGGGGTCTACACGCTGCCCAAGCACCTGGACGAGAAGGTCGCCCGCCTGCACCTCGACGCCCTGGGCGTCAAGCTCACCGAGCTGACGAAGGAGCAGGCCTCCTACATCGGCGTGCACGTCGAGGGCCCCTACAAGTCCGACCACTACCGGTACTAGATCAGAGGCAGCTCTGAGAGGTGGTTGCCCGCCTCTCAGAGCTTTCTCTTATCGGTGCGCTCTTCCAGAGCGCGCACAACCATCCTTTACGGCAGGCCAAGTTACCCGCACGCGCCGTAGCCCCTCCCGTCCGTCATGGCCGGTCGTGAAGGCTCACGGGCGGGGCGCCGTGACGAAGCGGGGTTCTTGGCCGCGTTCTTCGGTTTGAAGGCGACCATGGATCTCAGTGAAAGCGGTGAGCGGCAGATCTCCTGGGCCGCTCGTTCGATGCCGGTCCTGACCGCGATCGGTGAGCGGTTCGCGCTCGAACGGCCGCTGGACGGGTTGAAGATCGCGGCCTGCCTGCACGTCACCGCCGAGACGGCCGTGCTCATGGGTGCCTTGAAGGCCGGGGGCGCCGAGATCGCGCTGGCCGCCTCCAACCCGCTGTCCACGCAGGACGACGTGGCCGAGGCGCTGCGGGCGTACGGGATCGGGGTGCACGCCCGGGCCGGTGTCGACCGGGCCGCCTACTACCGGCACATCCACCAGGCGCTCGACCTCGGGCCCGACCTCGTGCTCGACGACGGCTGCGATCTCGTGAACATCCTGCACACCGAGCGGACCGACCTGCTGGAGCGGGTGAGCGGCGGGTGCGAGGAGACCACGACCGGCATCATCAGGCTGCGGCAGATGGCGGCCGAGGACGCGCTGCGGTTCCCGGTCGTGGCCGTGAACGACACCCGGACCAAGCGCATGTTCGACAACCGATACGGCACCGGCCAGTCCACCCTGGACGGCATCATGCGGGCCACCAACACCATGCTGGCCGGGCGGACCGTGGTCGTGGCCGGGTTCGGGTTCTGCGGGCGCGGCGTGGCCGAGCGGGCCAAGGGGTTCGGCGCCCGGGTGATCGTGACCGAGATCGACGCGGTGAAGGCGCTGGACGCGACCCTGCAGGGCTACGAGGTGCGGCCGATGGCGCAGGCCGCGCTGCTCGGCGACCTGTTCATCACCGTGACCGGCAACCGCGACGTGATCAGGGCCGAGCACCTGGCGGTGATGCGGGACGGCGCGATCCTGGCCAACGCGGGGCACTTCGACGTGGAGATCGACGTGCGGGCGCTGGACGAGCTGTCCCACGAGGTGCACCGGGGCGTGCGGCCCAACACCGACGAGTACGTCATGCCCGACGGCCGGCGGCTCCTGCTGCTCGCCGAGGGCCGCCTGGTCAACCTCACGGCCGCCGAAGGGCACCCCGCGGCCGTCATGGACATGTCCTTCTCCGCCCAGGCCCTCGCCGTGGCCTGGCTCGCCGGGGAGCGCGCGAACCTCGCGCCCGGCGTCTACGACGTGCCGGAGGAGATCGACCACGAGGTGGCCAGGCTCAAGCTGGCGGCGACCGGCATCGGCATCGACGTGCTCAGCGCCGAGCAGGAGGACTATCTGCACTCCTGGCGAGTGGGCTCCTGAACAGGACGAAGGCGGGCGGCTCGCTGGGGGCCTGAGCCGGCCGAAGGCGCTCGGCTCCTAGAGTGCTGCCTGCATTTCCTGCATGCGCCGGATCTCGGCCGACTGCGTCACGTTGACGTCGGTGGCCAGCTCCTCGATCTTGATGTGCGAGCCGCCGGCCAGCACCTGCTCGGACATCTTGAGTGCGCCCAGGTGGTGATTGATCATGAGCTGCAGGAACATCCGGTCGAAGTCCTTGCCCTTGGCCGCCTTCAGCGCCTCCATCTGCTCCGGCGTGGCCATCCCCGGCATGCCCTCGTGCGCGGCATGGTGCTCGGGCACCTTCTGCTCCTGCTCCCGCAGCCACGTCGACATGTACTGGATCTCGGGGCCCTGAGCGGCCTGGATCCGGTCCGCCAGGCTTTTGAGCTTGGCCGACTCGGCCCGGTTCGGGGCGAGCAGTGCCATGTCCATGGCCTGCCGGTGGTGCACGACCATGTCCTGGACGTACTTGATGTCGGCCGCGTTGGCGGCGTCCGCGGGCACGGCGGTGGCGGCCTCGGACGGTGACAGCGTCTTGGCCGGCTCGCCCGGCCGCCCGGGGGCGATCACGGGCGCCGTCGAATCGGCCCGCGGGGCCTGTGGCGTCGTGCTGGAGCTGCAGCCGGCGAGGGCGACGACAAGGCCCACGATGACGATGAGCGCAGCGCGCACTCAGCCTCCTGACTGACTCGGTACAGAATGCGCACTCTAGGTCATAGGGGCCATGAATGAAAGAGGCCGAACAGGAACAAAAATTGACATGTTGGACGCTGGCCTGCGGGGTTGGTGAAAGGCGAGGATTACGTAGATTTATGCCCGCTTTATCGGAGGTTCCCGAGTGTTCACCCCCCGCAGAGCTCTAGTCCTGGTCGCGGCCCTGGTCGCATTAGCCGGCACCACCGTGCCGGCCCAGGCTGCGGACATCCCGGCTCCCGGCGAGATCGTCATGAGCCCCAACATCAAGCACGTCACCAACGTGCCCAAGCCCGAGGCCCTGGCCGACATCCACACGGACATGGCCTTCCAGGGCGACTACGCGTACGTCGGCAACTACTACGGCTTCTCCATCTACGACATCAAGAACCCGAAGCGCACGTCGCTGGTCAGCTCCGTGGTCTGCCCCGGCGGCCAGATGGATGTGTCGGTCTACGGCAACCTGCTGTTCGGGTCCGTCGACTCCTCCCGCAACAACGACTCGTGCAGCAGCACCGGTCAGAGCGCCACGATCAAGGAATCGTGGGAGGGCGTCCGCATCTTCGATGTCTCGAACAAGGCCAACCCGACCTACATCAAGTCGGTCGAGACGAACTGCGGCTCGCACACGCACACGCTCGTCCCGGACCGCAGGCGGGAGAACGTCTACATCTACGTCTCCTCCTACAGCCCGAGTGACACGTTCCCGGACTGCAAGACCCCGCACGACCTGATCTCCATCATCAAGGTGCCGCTGCGGGACCCGGGCGCGGCCACGGTCATCGCCACGCCCAACCTGTTCCCCGACGGCGGGTTCCCGGGCGTGCCGGGGTCGTACCCGAACGGCAAGTCGGCCACGACCGGCTGCCACGACATCACCGCCTACCCGGAGAAGGGCATCGCGGCGGGCGCCTGCATGGGTGAGGGCATCCTGCTCGACATCCGCAACCCGGAGCAGCCCAAGGTCACCGCGACCGTGCGCGACGAGGTGAACTTCGCCTTCTGGCACTCGGCCACGTTCAACAACGAAGGCACGAAGGTCATCTTCACCGACGAGCTCGGTGGCGGCACCAGGGCGACCTGCAACGAGGCCATCGGGCCGGACAAGGGCGCCAACGCGTACTACGACATCGTCAACGGGCAGCTCGCGTTCAAGAGCTACTTCAAGATCTCGCGGCACCAGGCCGACACGGAGAACTGCGTGGCCCACAACGGCTCGCTGATCCCGGTCAAGGGCCGCGACATCATGGTGCAGGCGTGGTACCAGGGCGGGATCTCGGTGGTCGACTTCACCGACTCCGCGAACCCGCAGGAGATCGCGTTCTTCGAGCGCGGCCCCGACAACACCGCTCCGGCGCTCAGCGGCGGCTTCTGGTCCGCCTACTACTACAACGGCTACATCTACGGCTCCGACTTCAACCTGGGCCTCGATGTGCTGAAGATCAACGACTGGCGTACGAACAAGGCCAACGGCGTCAAGATGCGCTCGCTCAACGCGCAGACGCAGGCGTCGTATCCCGAACACGGGCACGGCCACTGATCCAGCAGGTGGCGGGGGCCGTATCGGGCCCCCGCCGTCCTGTTTCCCGTGTGTTCCCACAGGACAAACGTGATCAAGGAGGCTCTCGAGTGTCCCTCTCGCGCCGCTCCCTCGTCGTGGCTGCGGCGGCCACCGTTCTGGCGCTGGCAGGAATGCCCGCGCTGGCCGCCGACATCCCGCCGCCCGACACCGTGGTCACCAGCCCCAACGTGACCCACGTCCTGAACATCCCCAAGCCGGCCCCGATCGCCGCCACCATCAACACCGACATCGCCTTCCAGGGCGACTACGCCTACGTCGGCAACTACGGCGGCTTCTCGATCTACGACATCAGGAATCCCAAGAGGGCCAAGCCGGTCAGCTCGGTCGTCTGCCCCGGCGCCCAGATGGACGTCAGCGTCTACGGCGACCTGCTGTTCGCCGCCGTGGACTCCTCCCGCAGCGACGACTCTTGCAACAGCACGGGCCTGACCGCGGATAACAAGGAGGCCTGGGAAGGCGTCCGCATCTTCGACGTCTCCGACAAGGCCAACCCGAAGTACATCAAGTCGATCGAGACGAACTGCGGCTCCCACACCCTGACCCTGGTGCCGGGCAAGGGCCGCGACCGGTACAAGAACGTCTACGTCTACGTGTCGTCGTATCTGCCGGCCGCGAACTTCCCCGACTGCCAGCCGCCGCACGACAAGATCTCGATCATCAAGGTTCCGCTGCGGAACCCGACCGCCGCCGCGGTCGCCTCCACCCCGGTCGTCTTCCCCGACGGCGGGAACGAGACCCAGCCCGGGCTCCTTCTGCCGACCAGCGGCTGCCACGACATCACCACCTTCGCCGAGAAGGACATCGCGGCCGGCGCGTGCATGGGTGACGGCGTGCTGTTCGACATCTCGGACCGGCTGAACCCGAAGGTCACCGCGAGGACCACGGACCCGAACTTCGCGTTCTGGCACTCGGCCACGTTCACGAACGACGCCAGGAAGGTCGTCTTCACCGACGAGCTCGGCGGCGGCGGGGCGGCCACCTGCAACGAGGCCACCGGGCCGAACCGCGGTGCGGACGCCATCTACGAGATCGTCAACGGGCAGCTCGTGTTCAAGAGCTACTTCAAGATCTCGCGGCACCAGGCCGACAGCGAGAACTGCGTCGCGCACAACGGCTCGCTGATCCCGGTCAAGGGCCGCGACATCATGGTCCAGGCCTGGTACATGGGCGGGCTGTCGATCTGGGACTTCACCGACGCCGCGAACCCGAGGGAGATCGGCTACTTCGAGCGCGGTCCCCGCTCGGCCGGCGGTGGCGGCGGCATCTGGTCCGCCTACTACTACAACGGCTACATCTACGCGGCCGACTTCCACGAGGGCCTCGACGTCATCAAGATCAACGACCCGCTGACCAACGGCGCCTCGCGCGTTCGTACCGACCGGTTGAACGTGCAGACGCAGGAGTCGTACCGAAGCTGGGGTCACCACTGAGGTGACGGCTCGCCCGCCCTCTGACCAAGCTCACTGAGGCGGTGCGAACCCGCCCGGAGTCGCCTTCGGCGGCTCCGGCGCGGGTGCGCCGGGACCCTGGGGATACGGCCGGGGGGCGGGAGGCGCGTACGGCGGCTGCTGCGGCTGAGGCACGGCAGGTCCGTAAGGCGCTTGAGGCGCCTGCGGTGCGTACGGTGACGACGGCGGGTACGACGGGACCTGCTGCGGCAGGCTCTGACCCAGCCGCTGGGCGAACCGCACCTCCTCGCGGCGGCGGCGCTCGGCCAGGACGGCGCTCAGGTACGCGTGCGGCGGCACCCCCGCCGGAGCCGCGGGTGAGACGAAGGCCGCCGTCTGGGTCGCGATGCGGACCCCCATCTCGTGCTGGACCTGCGGCGACAGGTCGTGCCAGCGCGACAGGTACTGCCGGGCCGCCTGCGCCACCTCGTCGGGAAGCTGGGACAGCTCCAGCGTGGCCGCCCAGCTCGCGAGCTGCGGCGGCATCATGATGACCTGCGCCGAGTCGCGCGGCGCCCGCTCGGAGATCACGATGGTGCCCGCGAATATGTCGCCGAGCCGCTTGCCCCGCTGCGAGACCAGCGACGAGATCAGCGCCGGAGCCCCCGAGAACATCCAGAACTCCACCACCCCGGCCAGCCCCCGGAACAGCGCCTGCCTGAAGCGCTCCGGGCTGCCGTCGTCGCCGACCACCCGGAGCCCGAGCGCCAGCTTGCCGAGGCTGCGTCCCCTGGAGAGGGTTTCGAAGATCACCGGGTAGCCGACGAGCGTCAGCACGACCATCACGATCATGACCGCCCCGAACATGGCCGGATCCGTGACCGCCGCGAACGCACCTAAGATCGTGTAGGCCGCGATCAGGACGGTGAGCTGCACGACCATGTCGATGATGATCGCCAAGGCCCGGGAGGGCATCTGCGCCACCCGCACCTCGACGACGACGGCGTCCCCGGTCACAACCTCTGACATATGTGGAGCCTAACGGCTATGTCCCACTGATTGAGCGGCCAGAATGTTCGGGTGGACATCGATGCGTTCGTCACAGCACACCGCCCCGTGTGGGACCGGCTCGACTACCTGGTCAAGAACCGCTCGTCGCTGACGGGCACCGAGGTGGACGAGCTGGTGGAGCTGTACCAGCGGGTGGCCACGCATCTGTCCATCGTCCGCTCCTCCTCCAAGGACCCGATGCTGGTCGGGCGGCTGTCGGCGATCGTGGCCCGGGCCAGGTCGGCGGTGACCGGCGCGCACACCCCGGCCTGGCGGGAACTGGTGCGCTTCTTCACGGTGTCGTTCCCCGTGGTGGCCTACCGGGCGCGGTGGTGGTGGTTGGCCAGCTCGGTGGCGTTCCTGGTGGTCGCGTGGGTCATGGGCGCGTGGGTGGCGGCCAACCCCGAGGTGCAGGCGTCGATCGCCAGCCCCGAGGTGATCAGCCGGCTCGTCAACGAGGACTTCGCCGACTACTACTCCGAACACCCGGCCGCCTCCTTCGCCAGCCAGGTGTGGATCAACAACGCGTGGGTCTCAGCACAGATGATCATGTACGCGGTGCTGCTGGGGCTGCCGATCCCGTACGCGCTCTACGCCAACGCCGAGAACGTCGCCGTCTCCGGGGGCCTGATGGCCTCCCGGGACAAGCTGGACATCTTCTTCGGCCTGATCCTGCCGCACGGGCTGCTGGAGCTGACCGCCGTCTTCCTGGCGGCGGCCGTGGGCATGCGCCTGGGCTGGACGGTCATCGACCCGGGGCCGCGGCGGCGGGTGGAGGCGCTGGCCGAGCAGGGGCGCGCGGTCATGAGCGTGGCGCTGGGGCTCGTCGTGGTGCTGTTCGTGTCGGGGCTGATCGAGGCGTTCGTGACCCCGTCGGGGCTGCCCACGTGGGCGCGCGTGAGCATCGGGGTGCTGGCCGAGGCGGCCTTCCTGGCGTACGTGATCGTCTTCGGCCGCCGCGCGCTGCGTCAGAACGAGACCGGCGACATCGAACGCGCCCCCGACGTCGCCCCGACCGCCTGAGGACCGCGCTAGAGCCGGCCGGCGGCCTTCAGCGCGAGGTACGCGTCCGCCAGCGCCGGCGCGATGTCCTCCGGAGGCGCGTCCACGACCTCGACCCCGTGCCGCCGCAGGCGAGCCGTGATGCGCCTGCGCCCGAGCTGCGCCTGCTCGGCCGCCGCCGCGTCGTACACCTCCTCGACCGACCCCCGGCGGCCCGCCATGCCCGCCACGCTCGGGTCGGACACCCCGGCCACCAGCACCAGGTGCCGCGCGGACAGCTGCGGCAGCACCGGCATGAGCCCCTCGTCCAGGGCCGCCGAGTTCAGGTCGGTGAGCAGCACGACCAGGCAGCGCCGCTTGGCCCGGGACAGGATGGCGGCCACCATGCCCTGCGAGTCGGCCTCGATCAGCTCCGCCTCGATCGGCGCCATCACGTTGACCAGCGACGACAGCAGCTCGGTCCGCGAGGCTCCGCTCACCCAGGCGCGCACGGCCCGGTCGTAGGCCAGGAAGTCCACCTGGTCACCGGCCCTGGCGGCCAGCGCGGCCAGCAGCAGCGCCGCGTCCATCGACCAGTCCAGCCGCGGCCAGCCGGGTGCGGGCCGGGGATCAGGCCGGACGAGCAGCCCGCCGCCGCCCGACGTGGCCCCCGCCATGGGGATCGGCGCGGCGCCCACCCGTCCCGCCGACGTGCGGCCGGTGTCGAGCACGATCAGCACGCGGCGGTCGCGCTCAGGCCGCCAGGTGCGTACGACGACGTCGTGGCGGCGCGCGGTGGCCCGCCAGTCGATGGAGCGCACGTCGTCGCCCACCACGTACTCGCGCAGCGAGTCGAACTCGGTGCCCTGCCCGCGGACGAGCGCCGGGTGCTGGCCGTCGAGCTCGCGGAGCCGGGCCAGCCTGGAGGGCAGGTGCTTGCGGGACAGGAACGGCGGCAGCACGCGTACCGTCCAGGGGGCCTGGTGGCTGCCCTGGCGCCCGGCCAGGCCCAGCGGCCCGAGCGAGCGCACGGTGACCGCCACGGAGGACCGGTCGCCGCGCCTGGACGGCGTGAGCGTCACGACCACCTTGCGGCGCTCGCCGGCGGGCACGTCGAGCCGGGCCACCCGCGGGGCGGCGCCCGCGGAGGGCGGCCAGGCGTCCCTCAGCAGGCCGCGTACGCGCCTGCCGCCCGGGTTCTCCACCACCAGCTCCATCGTGGCGCGCTGGCCGAGCCGGATCAGCGTGTCGCCCGAGCGGTGGAACCGCAGCGGCCGCACCGCCCCGGCGAAGGCCAGGTCCACGCAGATCCCGGCGGCCAGCAGCAGGCAGACCCCGGCCAGCGCGGCCCCGGGCTGCGGCGCGAACATGACCACCACGATCCCGACCGCCGCGACGAGTCCGGCCCGTCCCGTCAGCGCCATCAGCTACTCCCGCCCCGCATCCCGGTCGCGATCATCGGCTCGCGCGGCCATCGGCTCCACCCGCTCACGTGCGTCGGTCGCGGCCATCAGCGCGGGACCGGGACCGAGGCGAGAATGCCGTCCAGCAGGCCGTCGGCGGTCGCGCCCTCCAGCTCGGCCTCCGGCCTGAGCTGCACCCGGTGCCGCAGCGCCGGCCTGGCCAGCGCCTTGACGTCGTCGGGGGTGACGTAGGGCCGGCCGGACAGCCAGGCCCAGGCCCGCGAGGCGGCCAGCAGCGCCGTGGCGCCACGCGGGGAGACGCCGAGCTGCAGCGACGGCGAGCTCCTGGTGGCGCGGGCCACGTCCACGATGTAGCCGAGCACCTCGGGCGCCACGTGCACCTTCGCGGCCTCCTCCCGCCCCGCCGCCAGATCCTCGGCCGAAGCCACGGGCTTGATCCCCGACAGGTCGCGCGGGTCGAAGCCGCGGGCGTGCCGGTCGAGCACCGAGATCTCCTGCTCGCGCGGCGGCAGCGGCACGGTCAGCTTGAGCAGGAACCGGTCGAGCTGGGCCTCGGGCAGCTGGTAGGTGCCCTCGTACTCGACGGGGTTCTGCGTCGCGCACACCACGAACGGGTCGGGCAGCTGCCGGGCCGAGCCCTCCACGCTGACCTGCCGCTCCTCCATCGCCTCCAGCAGCGCCGCCTGCGTCTTCGGCGGCGTACGGTTGATCTCGTCGGCGAGCAGCAGGTTCGTGAACACCGGCCCTTCGCGGAACTCGAACTCCGCCGTCTTCGCGTCATAGATCAGCGAGCCGGTCACGTCGCCCGGCATCAGGTCCGGCGTGAACTGCACCCGCTTGAAGTCCAGGGACAGCGCGGCGGACAGCGTACGGACCATCAGCGTCTTGGCCACGCCCGGCACGCCTTCGAGCAGCACGTGCCCCTTGCACAGCAGCGCGATGACCAGCCCCGTCACCACCGCGTCCTGGCCGACCACGGCCTTGGACACCTCGGTGCGCAGCGCGGCCAGCGCCTCACGGGCCGAGTCGCCCGAGTTCGTCACGCGGAAAGTCTCGTCAGAGTTCACTCAACTGCCTTTCGACGGAGTCCAAGTATCCGGCCAACCCGACGAGACCGGCGTCGTCCGCGGGCGGCGGGCCGTACAGTGCGGCGCCGACCTGCTGCGGATCCTGTCCCGTACGGGCGGCGATCGCCGCCACGACCTCGTGCTGCCCGGCGCCCGAGGCGAGCCCCAGCCTCGGCGTGAGCCGGTCGATCGTGCCCGCGCGCAGCGAGTCGGCCGCGCGTTCCCTGGCCCGCCTGGCCCGGTAGAGCCGGCCGCGCCCCTCGACCGTCTCGGCGGCCCGGACGATGACGGGCAGCTTCTCCGTCACCACCGGCCCCAGGCGCCGGCCCCGCCAGAGCGCGGTGACGGCCAGGGCGATGAGCGCCATGAAGACGGTCCAGCGGACGTTGTCGGGCATCAGCTCGTACATCGACTTGCCGCGCTCGCCGGGGAGGTCCAGGACTGGCGGGTTGTCGGGGCGGACGAGCCAGGTGACGGGCCTGCCGGTGCCGATCAGGTTGAGCGCGAGGGCCGCGTTGCCGTCCTCGGCCAGGCGCTGGTTGGTCATGAACCCGCCGTCGCCGACCACCGTGGTGACGCCGCCTCCGTACGGGAAGCTGACCAGGGTGTGACCGTCGCCCGCCGGGTAGCAGCCGGTCGCGCCCGACGGGCCGCGGAGCGTGGCGCCGCCCATGTACGCGCTGCCGGCGGCGGTCGCGGCGGGAAGCCCGCACTCCGGCTCGCGGGAGCGGGTGCGGGCCTGGCCCGGCTCGGTGCGTATCCCCGGGGCGAGGACGTCCAGGCCGGCGACGTTGCCGACGATCAGCCGGTCGCCCGGGATCCGGGCCAGGCTGTACTCGTCGTGGTAGGTGGTGTCGGTGATCAGCAGCACCCGGTTGCCCGTGGCGGCCTTCTGGGCGGCGGCCTCGGCGGAGTCGACCCGGTCGACGGTGACACCCCGGTCGCGCAGCAGCTCGGCCACGGCCTTGGAGCCCACCAGGGAGGTGTCGTCGGGGTCGAGGTGGCGGGCCGGACCGCGCTCGGGGCCGAGCAGGACGCCCAGGACGGCGACGAGCACGACGATGGCGCCCAGCAGGACGATCATGCGGCTGGAGCGCCAGGTGGACCGGGCGGTGGGGGAGGTGGAGTACGACTCCCCGGGCGCGGCCGGGCGCGTCACGACGCTCATGCCCCGGCTCCCCGCCCGCCGGTCCACTGCCCGGGACCGCCGGCTCCTACGGGGACGGTGGCGAGCGGGACCGGGCGGGCCTGGCGCAGGCGCTCGTCGAGGGACGCCATCGCGTCGTACGCCTCCCGCGTCCCCGGCACCCCGCCGTACGTGACGTCGTCGAACGATCGCGCGGCCGCCCCCAGCTCAGCGGCGAACCCGGGCAGCGACACCGCCGCCTCGGCCGCCAGCTCGTCGGCCGTCCGCCCCGGCATGCCGTCCACGAGCGCTCGCTCCTCCAGGTCGCGGGCGATGGCCCGGAGCCGCTCCTGGACGGCCTCCGTCCAGCGCCCCTCCGTGGCCAGCCGCTCGGCCGCCTGCCGGTGCTCGGCCGCGGTCATCGCCCGCTCCCCGAACAGCCCGCCCACCTCCAGCGCCTTCCTGCGGGCGGTCCGGCGCAGCTGCCAGGCGACCAGCGCGATCACCCCGAGGATGATCAGCGTGATCAGCACGGCCGCGATGATCCCGCCCGTCGAGCCGCCGCCCGTGGCCGCGTCCGCGAGGTCGCCGAGGAACTGCATGACCCGCCGGTAGATCTCGTCGAGCAGGGGTTCCTGCTCGTAGCCGGGCTTGAGGAGCTCCTCCGCGGCCTTGCGCGCGGCCTCCTCCCGGTCGATCGGGCTCACGACCTGGCGGAGTTGGACGGGCGCCAGAGCTCGTCGGCCGAGGAGTGCACCCAGCCCTGGCGCTGCTGCTCGATGGCCGCCGTCTGGAGCACGAGGTCGAACGCCTCACTGCGCATGCGACGGTCGGCGTACAGCAGGCCGGCGACGCCGGCCTCGAACGGGTAGGTGAACATCGCCCCGAGCGTGGCGCCGATCGCGATCAGCACGGCGGAGATGACGGTCGCGGCCACCGAGCTGGAGCCGAACATGCCGAGCAACGTGCCCGCGAACGTGAACGGCACCGTCAGGATGCCCGCGACGAGGCCGACGAGCAGGGACGTGAGCAGCAGGATGCCGAACACCCGCCAGAAGTCGCCGCTCACCAGGTGCCACGAGCGCCGCATGGCGTCGATCGGGCCCCGGCCCTCCAGCACCACGGCCGGCGAGGCGAACGCGAAGCGGGTCCTGAAGAACAGGTAGTAGGCGATGTACGCGATGGCGAACACGATCGACAGCCCGACGATCCAGCCGAGGTCGTCCGCTGAGGCGTTCAGCGTGATCGCCACCATGACCAGCACGAACACGAGCACCGGCACGAGCATGATGGCGGCCATCAGCCCCACCACGCCGAACAGCGCCGGCACCCGGCTCCTGACCAGCTGCCAGGCCTCACCGGCGCTGATGTTGCCGCCGAAGACGGCCCGGCCGAGTATGCGGGTCAGCACCCCGGTCAGCAGCGTGACCACGACGAACTGGATCGCGTAGGAGACCAGCGTGCCGCCGTATTGGCCGAGGATGCCGTAGAGGGAGCCGAGCTCGGCCTCGGCGGTGGCCGCGCTCGAGGGGTCGGTGAGCGCGGGGCCCATGGCGTTGAGCAGGAACGCCTGCCCCACCGCCAGCGGCACGGCGGCGAGCAGCGCGGCGACGGCCGACAGCCCGAGCACGGCCTTGGGGTTGGACCGGATCAGCTTGATCGTGCCGTCGAGGATGTCGCCGAGGCCGAGCGGGCGCAGCGGGATGATGCCGGGCCGGAGCGCCGGCGGGTGCGGCATGTAGCCGTATCCGGGTTGCGGCCCGGGGGCGTGGGGCGGGTAGGGCGGATAAGGTGTCTGCGGCCCGGGCCCGTAGGGAGCCTGCTGCTGCGGAGGCTGTGCGTACGGCGGCGCGGCGGGCGCCTGCTGCTGCGGCGAGCCGGGCGCGGTCCACGGGGAGGCCGGCGGGGCGCTGTAGGGCGGGGGCTGTTCGGCCGACCAGCCTGATGGCGTCTCGGGCGTGGGACCGTGACCGTCTGACATATCCCAATCCTGGCACGCTGGACGGGGCCTTGGTGTCACAGAGAGGATTCGCCGCATCATCTTGCCCACATTCGCGGGCGAATCCGGGCAAGGTTCGCGTCCAGGGATGGCCGAAAGTCGCTCTGTTACCGCAGACTGAGATTGCGGTCGCGGGGGCGGACCTAAAATTCGCCTTATGTAGGGCTCAGGTCACACTCATGGGCCGACCAAGGGTAACCTTCAGCGATCGTGCGGGTATGTCCCACAATGCGTAGAACGAATGAGGGGCCATGAAAGGTCGCGTGCTGGTCGTCGATGACGACGCCGCTCTCGCCGAGATGCTGGGGATCGTGTTGCGGGGGGAAGGCTTCGAGCCGTCATTTGTCTCCGACGGCGACAAGGCCCTCGACGCGTTCCGGGATACACGCCCGGATCTGGTTCTGCTCGACCTGATGCTGCCGGGGGCCGACGGCATCGACGTCGCGCGCAGGATCAGGGCTGAGTCGGGGGTGCCCATCGTCATGCTCACGGCCAAGAGCGACACGATCGACGTCGTGCTCGGGCTCGAGTCGGGCGCCGACGACTACATCGTCAAGCCGTTCAAGCCGAAGGAGCTGGTCGCCAGGGTGCGGGCGCGGCTGCGCCGTACCGACGAGCCGACCCCCGAGATCCTCCAGATCGGCGACATCACCATCGACGTGGCCGGCCACTCGGTCAAGCGCGGCGAGGAGACGATCAACCTCACGCCGCTGGAGTTCGACCTGCTGGTGGCGCTGGCCCGCAAGCCGCGCCAGGTCTTCACCCGCGAGGTCCTGCTCGAGCAGGTGTGGGGCTACCGGCACGCCGCCGACACGCGGCTGGTCAACGTCCACGTGCAGCGGCTCCGGGCCAAGATCGAGAAGGACCCCGAGCACCCCGAGATCGTCGTGACGGTTCGCGGCGTCGGCTACAAAGCCGGCCCCGCCTAACCTCGCCCTACCCTGCCATGCCCCCGACGAAGAAGAAGAGATCCCGCCGACGCACGCTCCGCCAGATCCTCGGCGGAGTTCGCCGGCGGGTACGTCGCGCGGCAGGCAGGACGCGCCGCGCGTGGCGGCGCTCGCTGCAGCTCCAGGTGGTCACCAGCACGCTGGTGATCTCGGTCATCGTGGTGGTGGTGCTGGGGACGTTCCTGTTCGGCCAAATCAACAAGTCGGTCGTGGACAGCAGCCAGCGCTCCTCCAGCAGCGAGGCGTTCGCCGACCGGCTGCAGATCGCCGACGCGCTGGCCCCCGAGGCCGACGACCCGGCCAAGGCCGCCGACAGTGGCAAGCAGGGCTCGGGCATCCCGCTCGACGAGGTCATGGACACCATCACCGGCTCGGGCGAGGGCGGCTCGGAGAAGCGCTACGAGGTGCTGATCCTCAACCTGACGACACCTGGCGAGTCCCGGGCGTCGGGCAGCGTGACCCCGGCCAACGTGCCATGGGGGCTCCGGCTGAACCTGCAGCGCAACATCCGCGAGTACAAGTACGACAAAGCCGTCGGGTACACCGGGTCGATCAAGTTCGCCGGTGAGAGCCAGCCCAGGCTGACGTACGTGGTCGCCGGCGTCGTGCACCTGCCCATGAGCGGCGAGGACTACGAGGTCTACCACTTCTTCCCGTTCGACGAGGAAGAGGAGCTGCTGTCCAACGTCAGGCTCGCCATCGTCGTGGTGGGCCTCGGGCTCGTGCTGCTGCTGGCCGCCATCGCGTACCTGGTCGCCCGGCAGGTCGTCACCCCCGTACGCCTGGCGCGCCAGGCCGCCGAGCGGCTGGCCTCCGGCAAGCTGGACGAGCGGCTCAAGGTGCGCGGCGAGGACGACCTGGCCCGGCTGGCGAACTCGTTCAACGAGATGGCCGCCAACCTGGCGCTGAAGATCCATCAGCTGGAGGAGCTTTCGCAGGTCCAGCGGCAGTTCGTCTCCGACGTCTCGCACGAGCTGCGCACGCCGCTGACGACCGTGCGCATGGCCGCCGACCTGCTGTACGACGCCCGCGAGGACTTCGACCCGATGGCCGCCCGCTCGGCGGAGCTCATGCAGGCGCAGCTGGAGCGGTTCGAGTCGATGCTGGCCGACCTGCTGGAGATCAGCCGCTACGACGCGGGCGCGGCCACGCTCGACCTCGACTCCGTGGACATCCGCGACGTGGTGCTGCGCGCGATCGGCGACTCCGAGGCGCTGGCCGAGCGGCACGCCACCCGCTTCGAGCTCAGGCTGCCCAACGAGCCGTGCATGGCCGAGATCGACAACCGGCGGGTCGAGCGGATCCTGCGCAACCTGCTGTTCAACGCCATCGAGCACGGCGAGGGCCGGGACATCGTGGTCACCGTGGGCGCCGACAGGGACGCGGTGGCCGTCGCCGTACGCGACCACGGGATCGGGCTGAAGGGCGGGGAGGACACGATGGTGTTCGACCGGTTCTGGCGGGCCGACCCGTCGCGGGCCAGGACCATCGGCGGCACCGGCCTCGGGCTGGCGATCTCCCGCGAGGACGCCACGCTGCACGGCGGCTGGCTGCAGGCGTGGGGGCAGCCCGGCGAGGGCTCGCAGTTCCGGCTGACGCTGCCCCGGTCGGCCGGGATCGACCTGAAGGGCTCGCCCCTGTCGCTGGTGCCGCCCGAGATCGAGATGCGCCGTACGTGGCGCACCGCCATGACGCCCGTGCTGCTGCCGGCGACGGGAGACGGGGCCGGGCATGACGAGGACTAGGCGGCTCGGCATGGCGGTGGCGATCGTGGCCGCCGTGGTCTGCGCGGGCTCGGGCTGCACCGTGATCCCCGTGAGCGGCCCGTACACCGTGAACGACGCTGGGGGCGGCGACCCCCTCAGCAAGTCGTTCCAGCGCATGATCGCCATCCCGCCACAGCGCGACTGGGGCACCGAGGAGACCATCAGGGGCCTGCAGGCCGCGATGGCCGCCTATCCGGACGACCCGTCGATCCTGGAGCAGTACCTGACCCCCACGGCCCTGTCCAAGTGGAAGGACTCGGCCTCGGGCCCCGTGACGGTGATCGAGGACGGTTACGAGGTCGTGCCGCCCCCTCCGCGCGACGGCACGGAGACGACGCAGAAGGTCACGCTCAAGGGTCGCTATGCGGCCATCATCAACCAGGACGACTCGTACGCGCCGACGGCCGGGCCGTGGGTGAAGCCGTACGAGCTGGTCAAGGACCCGAAGGGCGGCTACCGCGTCAACGACCTGCCCTCCGGGCTCCTGCTCACCGCCGCCGACGTGGCGCGGGCGTACCGGCCGACGAACCTCTACTACCTCAACCGGGGCCTGCAGGACCGGCTGGTCGCCGATCGTGTACGCCTGCGGCTGAAGACCACCGAGACCTTCGCGCAGACCGTGCTCGAACGCCTGCTCAAGCCGCCGACCGGGGCCCTGCAGGGCGCGGTGACCTCCAGCTTCCCGTCCGGGACCGAGATCGAGTCGATCAGGTCGGGCGAGGAGCGCGTGGTGATCAGCCTGTCCGGCCCGCTCGACCTGAGCGACCTGAGCGCCGAGGCCAAACTGAGGGCCCAGATCCGGTACAGCCTCAACATGAACGAGATCGCCAAGGGCCGCATCATCGAGGTCCAGGTGGACGGCGAGCAATATGTCATCGACCGGCCCAACTCCGAGGAGAACTGGCTCGACGACAGCGGTGACACCGCCTACTACGTCGGCAAGGGCGCGATCCAGTACCTGGGCAAGGACGGCCCGGGGGGCGCCGTGGCGGGCGCGGCGGGGGAGCCGCGCGAGGGCTACTCCGGCTTCGCCCTCTCCAAGGAGCGCAACGGCCTGGTCGCCGCCAGGACCTCGACCGGCATCTCCGTGGCGGCCCTGACGCAGGAGGGACGCTGGCAGGAGGTCATTCAGGGCTCGGACCTCACGCCGCCCACCTGGCACCGCGACGGGTCCCTGTGGACGTACGACCGCAAGAACGCCGCCCTGCTGCGCTACGACCCCGGCAGCGGGCGGACCGTGCAGGTCGGCGTGCCCGAGCAACTGGACGGGCTCGACGTCACCCGGCTGAGGATCGCCAGGGACGGGGTCCGGGTGGTGGTGACCATCGGGAAGAACACCGTCCAGATCGGCGCGCTGATCGGTGAGGGCGCGGGGGCGACGCTGGGCAACCTCCAGTCACTGACCACGACCGAGGAGGGCGACGAGATCCTCGACGTCGTCTGGGGGGATGACGAGCACGTGCTCGTGCTGGTGGAGAGCAAGGCCGGGCAGATCCTCAGCGAGATCAACGTCGGCGACGGGGAGACCACCGGGGTGCCGCTGAAGGACCGGCTCGTGTCCCTGGCCGCCCTGGGTGACCGGGTGCTGGCGGAGGCGAAGGCGGACAACAGCACCAAACTCATCGAACTGGGCCAGGACCGGCAGACCTGGGCCCCCAAGATCGACTCCGGCGCCGGCGCCCCACTGTTCCCCCTGGGCTGATCCGTCGAGGTGCCGGCGGAAATCGTCGGTGGCGGGGGGCATGCTGGGCCGCGTGCTGAACGCCGTACTCGATCTGGTCCTTCCGCCCTCCTGCGCGGGGTGCGGCGCCAAGGGGGCGTCGTGCTGCGCGCGCTGCTTCACCGCCCTGACCGGCGCCCCGGCCAGGCGTGTCCCGAGGCCCGCGCCGCCCGGGCTGCCCGACTGCTGGGCGGCGGCCCCCTACGAGGGGGTCGTGCGCAGGACGATCGTGGCCTACAAGGAGCGGGGCGTCGTGTCCCTGGCGGGGGTGCTGGCGGAGGCGGTGACCCGGACGGTCGTGGCGGCCCTCGGGCACGCGGCCGAGTGGACGGGCGGCCGGTTCGTCGTCGGGCACGCGACCGAGTGGGCAGACGGGCGGTTCGCCGTAGGGCAAGCCGCCGAGTGGACGGGCGGGCGGTTCGCCGTGGTGCCGGTGCCGAGCACGCGGCGGAGCGTCCGGGCCCGGGGGCACGATCCCGTGGGCAGGCTCGCGACGCTGGTCGCCGCACGGCTGCGGGGGCTCGGGCTGGGGGCCGTGGTGTGGGCGGGGCTGGGGCAGACCAGGCGGGTGGCGGACCAGGCGGGCCTGAGCTCCGCCGAGAGAGGCTCCAACCTCGCCGGGTCACTTCAGGTGCGACCGGCCGCGAAAGCCCCTCCAGCGGCTCGTGCGCTGCTCGTGGACGACATCGTCACGACCGGCGCGACCCTCGCCGAGGCAGCCCGGGCCCTGCGGGCACACGGGGTCGTGGTGCCGCTGGCGGTGACGGCGGGCGCGACACGCCGAAGATCTTGAAACTCATTACGGTGACGGTGAGTAAAGAAAGATCCAAATCGTGATACTAGCCTGGAGGCCACATGTCACTTCCCTTGGGGCGGCGGTGGGGCTGCTCAGTGGACGGGAGGCCCACCCTCATAAGGGATGCCGATCGGTTAAATAGGGCATCGGAAGGCGCTTACCAACCCCACGAAAATCACGGAAAGTGATCCTTTGGCCGATGCTCCGGCTGACATTCGTGCTGGATGCGGATAGCGTTCTGACATGGCACCCGTTCGGGTCCGTGGTTGCGCAGGGTCGGGGTTCCCGGCTCTGCTAGCCGATGCCAGCCGCAGGCAAAACGGTCCACGTAAGGCGACTCTTTGTCGACCGATCACGGTGCGGCTTAGGGGTAAGTCCTGCCTTCCCGGGGGTCCAGATGTCCCCCGTCAGAAGAGAAGGGCAGTAGTGGCATCAGAGCTGCGAAACCCTCAGCAGGCGGATGTGGGGTCGAAGACCAGGTCGGCCGGGCGGGTGCCGCCCGAGTTCCCGGTGACGCCGAGTCGGAAGAGGGTAACGGTGACAGAAAGGCAGACAGAAGACCCCGTCCGACATGCACATCGTCGGGCGCTCTTGCTCAGTCGTTAGACGAAGGGGGGCTGTTGCATGGACATCATCGTCAAGGGCCGGCACACAGGAGTCAGTGATCGGTTCCGAGACCAAGTGACGACCAAGCTGGCCAGGATCGAACGTCTGGACAACAAACTCATCCGAGTCGATGTGGAGGTGTCGAAGGAACGCAATCCGCGCCTCGCCGGTCAGCGAGAGCGCGTAGAGCTCACCATTCACTCGCGAGGACCGGCCATTCGCGCCGAGGCCTCGGCCGACGACCGATTCGCAGCCCTCGACATGGCCCTCGACAAGCTGGAAGGCCGCCTCCGGCGGCTGGCCGACCGGCGCAAGGTCCATCACGGCAACCATTGCCCGCCCTCGGTGGCGCAGATCACCGCGACGCTCCCTGACGTCGCCGACCTCGCGCCCACCACGCAGCCCACCGTCCCAAAGCAGGCCGAGCCCGACGAGGACGAGCTGCAGCAGAAGAGCGACCAGCTCTACGACGACATCGTCCCGATCGAGATGGACGGCGACGGGCCGCTCATCGTGCGGGAGAAGTTCCACCGAGCGGAACCCATGACCATCGACCAGGCCCTGCTGGAGATGGAGCTGGTCGGACACGATTTCTACCTGTTCCGTGACAAGGAGAGCGGCCAGCCGTGCGTCGTCTACAACAGACGCGGCTACAACTACGGCGTGTTGCGGCTCGTAGAGCCCTGATCGCGCGCTAAAAGATCTTCTCGACCACCCGAGAACCGCCGGTACATGCCATCATGGCGGTTCAACGGCTCTGGCCCCCCGACGAGGAGGAGACGTGAGCGAGCTCAGTCAGGTAGAGATGAGCGAGCGAAGCGAGGGAAAGGCAGGCGCGAGGCGGACCGTCGCGAGGTGGACCGTCGCGAGGCGGATCGAGGAGGCCTCGTGACCGAGTCTGGCGAGGTCCGCACGCCGGCGAGCGAGCCGATCCGCGTGATGATCGTTGACGATCACGAGCTGATCAGGCGGAGCCTGGCGCTGGCGCTGGCCGCTGAGCCCGATATCGAGGTGGTCGGTGAGGCGAGCGACGGGCAGGAGGCGGTCGAACTGGCCGATCGCCTCATGCCTGACGTCGCGCTCATGGACGTACGCATGCCCCGGCAGGACGGGATCGAGGCGACGAAGGGCATCAAGGCCTCTGTCCCGAGCACCCGCATCATCATGCTGACGGTCAGCGACGAAGAAGAAGACCTCTTCGAGGCCATCAAGGCGGGAGCCACCGGCTACCTGCTCAAGGACGTCCAGATCAACGACGTCCCCGCCGCGGTGCGCGGCGTGCACGAAGGCCAGTCGTTAATCAACCCGGCGATGGCGGCCAAGCTGATCAGCGAGTTCGCCAACATGAGCCGCAAGGAGGCCGAGCGGCCTCCCCAGCTCCCCGTCCCCCGGCTGACCGAACGGGAGATGGAGGTCCTCCGGCTGGTGGCCAAGGGCATGAACAACCGCGAGATCGCCAAGCAGCTGTTCATCTCCGAGAACACCGTGAAGAACCACGTGCGCAACATCCTCGACAAACTTCAGCTTCACTCGCGCATGGAGGCCGTGGTCTACGCGGTACGGGAGCGGATGCTCGAGATCACCTGACCCGGCTCGGCTCAGACGGGACGGTTGGGCCTGATCCGCCTCGCAGGGCGGGCGGCCCGCGTTCGCTCGGCTGCCCGGCTCAGCGCCCGATTCGCTCGGCGCCCGCCGGTTCGGCTCAGCGACCGGCCTGCTCGACGCCCGCCGGTTTGGCTTGGCATCCGGTGTCGGCTCAGCGCCCGGCTCGGCTCAGCGCCTGGCTTGCTCGGCGACCGGTTCGGTTCAGCGCCGGTTCGGCTTGGCACCCGATCGTTCTCAGCGCCCGGTCGGCTTGGCCCGCCACGCCCGGAGGCTTAGCTCGGCAGTCCCGGCCCGGCTCAGACGACCCCTGGTCCGGATGGGGGCCGGCTGGGCGGCGAGGCCGGGCCGGCTCAGGTCGGGCGAGGGGCGTTCAGGATCGGGAGCAGCTCCGGGGGGTCGGCGCGTTCGACGCGTACGGCGTCGCAGCCCACCCACTCGGCCGCCGACCACAGGGCCTCCCGTAATGCGTCGGCCCACTTGGCGGCCGAGAGGCCGGGCTCCAGGCTGAGCTGCCTGGCCACCAGCGTGGAGCCCTCGCGAGCGGGGTCGACACGCCCGATCAGGCGGCCCCCGGACAACACCGGCATCGTGAAATAGCCGTGCACCCGCTTGTGCTTGGGGACGTAGAGCTCCAGCGTGTACGTGAAGCCGAACACCCGCTCGGTGCGCCCCCGGTGCCAGATGAGCGAGTCGAACGGCGACACCAGCGTCGTGCGGTGCCGGCCACGCGGCTCCGACTCCAGGGCCGCCGGGTCCGCCCACGCGTTGGCCAGGCCCTTCCTGCCCGGCCAGCCGCTCACCGTCACGGGCACCAGGCCCGCCGCGCCGCTGAGCAGGACCTCGTCGAGGATCGCCGCGTAGCGGCCCTTGAGGCGCAGGAAGTCGATGAGGTCGGTGCGGTTGGCCACGCCCAGCGATCGGCCCGCGATGCCGGCCAGGCGTACGACGCACTCCTCGTCGGACAGGTCTTCGGCCAGGAGGTCGGCGGGGACGACACGCTCGGCCAGGTCGTAGACGCGGCGCCAGCCCACGCGGCGGGTGCAGACCAGCTCACCGATGTCGAGCAGCCACTCCAGGCCGATCTTCGACTCGGACCAGTCCCACCACGGGCCGCCGTTCTTGGCGCCGCCCACGTCGGAGGTGGTCAGCGGGCCCGACTCGCGGACCTGGTCGAGGAGCTTCTCCACCCCGTCGGGGACCTCGTGCCAGCGATAACGCCGCTCGCGAAACGCCCGGCGGCGGAACGAATAGAGCGGCCAGTGCTCGATCGGCAGGATGCAGGCGGCGTGACACCAGTATTCGAAGCTCTGGGCGGGGTTGTGCCAGTAGGCGCGCTCGACGTCGGAGCGCCCCACCGCGCCCAGGCGGGCGTACGCGACCAGCTCGTGGGAGCGGGCCAGGACCGAGATCGTGTCGAGCTGCACGGCGCCCAGCCTGCGCAGCATGGCCCGCACCCCGCCCTTGCGCGCCTCGGCGCCGACGAAGCCCTGAGAGCGCAGGACGACCCGGCGCGCCTCATCGGGGGTCAGGTCGATCGCACCGGTCATGTCTGCGTGTACGTACGGCGATGCATGCGAGCAATCTAGCGGCGGGCACCGACAGAAAATCGGGCTGGTGCCACCAGGGCGGCGCCCGAAGCCACTAGGGCGGTACCCGGAATCCGCCAGGGCGGCGCCGGAAGGCCACCAGGGCGGCGCCCGGAATCCGCCAGGGCGGCGACGGCCGCCGCCAGAGCCCAGCAGGTGCCGTCAGGAACGGACCGGCGCTGTCAGAGCGGGGCGGGCGCTGACGGGAGCGGGGCGGCGCCTACAGGGCCGGGGGCAAGTGCCGACGGGGCCGGAGGCAGGTGCTAACGGGGCCTGGGGCGAGGCCGCACGTGCCGATCCGGGGCCGGGGTGGGGCCGTGCGTGTCGATCCGGGGCCGGGCATGGAAACGGCGGGCGGCCCGGGGTCGGGCGCCCGCCGGTGGAGCCTGCTCAGCGGTGATCTTCGGCGCGCATGCCCACGCGGGGCGCGTCGATCACGACATCGGTGAAGATGTCGAAGACGAGGGCGAGGACGCCGCCGACGACGAACACCCCGGCGCCGATCCAGACGAGCGTCCAGTTGGCGGCAGTCAGCCCGAAGCCGGCCACGACGGTTCCCACCAGCATCACGGTCACCGCGAGCCACGAAGACGCGCGCCCCCCGTGGCTGCCGAGATTCTCCGTTTGCTCCGACTTCTTCCCCTCAACCATGACTAATCCTTCCTTTGCCGGATATCCCGCATATTGGTGCGAGCCGGCGCTCAACCGGCATACCCTCTGCCTTGCCCCATTCTCCCAGACAGGTTCCGCGCCCACGTCGTCACGGTGGCTGTGTCTGGTTGCGGAACCGCCTACGATGGCAACGGGGAAGTTTGTCTCGGCCTCTCCTCCTGGCGGCGCCGCCGGGGTAGACCTGCGAGGAGCTTTACATAAAGTGGCAGCCATTCTCGACAAGATCCTACGTGCCGGCGAAGGCAAGATCCTGCGCAAGCTCAAGCGGATCGCAGACCAGGTCAACTCCATCGAGGACGACTTCACGAGCCTGTCCGACGCGGAGTTGCGTGCGCTGACGGACGAATTCAAGCAGCGCTATGCGGACGGCGAAACCCTCGACGATCTGCTTCCCGAAGCGTTCGCGACCGTGCGCGAGGCGTCCCGCCGCGTGCTCGGCCAGCGACCGTACGACGTGCAGATCATGGGTGGCGCCAACCTTCATCTGGGCAACATCTCGGAGATGAAGACCGGTGAGGGCAAGACCCTGACCTGTACGCTCCCGTCCTATCTCAACGCCATCTCCGGCAAGGGCGTGCACGTCATCACGGTCAACGACTACCTGGCCAAGCGTGACGCGGAGACCATGGGGCGCATTCACCGCTTCCTCGGCCTCGAGGTCGGATGCATCATCTCCGGCCAGCAGTCCGAGGAGCGGCGCAAGCAATACCAAGCCGACATCACCTACGGCACCAACAACGAGTTCGGCTTCGACTACCTGCGCGACAACATGGCGTGGTCGCTCGAGGAGTGCGTGCAGCGGGGCCACAACTACGCGATCGTCGACGAGGTCGACTCGATCCTGATCGACGAGGCCCGCACCCCGCTGATCATCTCCGGCCCCGGCGAGCAGTCGGGCAAGTGGTACCAGGAGTTCGCCAAGATCGTCCCGCGCCTGCGCAGGGGTGTCGAGGCGAAGAACCCGGGCGAGGAGAGCACCGGCGACTACATCGTCGACGAGAAGAAGCGCACGGTCGGCATCCTGGAGGCCGGTGTCGAGAAGGTCGAGGATTGGCTCGGCATCGACAACCTCTACAAGCCGGAGCACACCCACCTCGTCGGCTTCCTGAACAACGCGCTCAAGGCCAAAGAGCTGTTCAAGAAGGACAAGGACTACATCGTCTCCGACGGCGAGGTCCTGATCGTCGACGAGTTCACCGGCCGCATCCTGCACGGCCGCCGCTACAACGAGGGCATGCACCAGGCCATCGAGGCCAAAGAGGGCGTGAAGATCAAGGACGAGAACCAGACTCTCGCCACGGTCACCCTGCAGAACTACTTCCGCCTCTACGACAAGCTGGCCGGGATGACCGGCACGGCGGCCACGGAGGCCAACGAGTTCCACCAGACGTACAAGCTGGGCGTCGTCCCCATCCCCACCAACCGGCCGATGATCCGCAAGGACCAGGCCGACGTGGTGTACAAGACGGAGGACGCCAAGTTCGACGCGGTGGTCGAGGACATCAAGGAGCGCTACGAGGCCGGCCAGCCGGTGCTCGTCGGCACCACCTCGGTGGCGAAGTCGGAGCGGCTGTCGAAGGCGCTCAAGCGGCGCGGCGTGCCGCACGAGGTGCTCAACGCGAAGAACCACGCGCGTGAGGCGTCGATCATCGCCGAGGCGGGCCGCAAGGGCGCCGTCACCGTCGCCACGAACATGGCCGGTCGAGGCACCGACATCATGCTCGGCGGCAACTCCGAGTTCCGCGCCGACCTCGAGCTGCGCCAGCGCGGCCTCGACCCGGTCGAGACGCCGGAGGAATACGAGAAGGCCTACCCCGAGGCGCTGGAGAAGGCCCGGGCGGCGGTCCAGGCCGAGCACGACGAGGTCACCGCGCTCGGCGGCCTCTACGTCCTGGGCACCGAGCGGCACGAGTCGCGCCGCATCGACAACCAGCTCCGCGGCCGCTCCGGCCGTCAGGGCGACCCCGGCGAGTCGCGCTTCTACCTGTCGCTCGGCGACGATCTGATGCGCCTGTTCAACTCGGCCCGCGTCGAGATGATCATGACCAGGCTGCAGATCCCCGACGACCAGCCGATCGAGTCCGGCATCGTCTCCAAGGCGATCGCCTCCGCCCAGCACCAGGTCGAGCAGCAGAACTTCGAGATCCGCAAGGACGTTCTGAAGTACGACGAGGTGATGGACCGCCAGCGCAAGGTCATCTACGCCGAGCGCCACCGCGTGCTGGAGGGCGCCGACCTGCACGAGCAGGTGCGCGGCTTCGTCGGCGAGGTGATCCAGGGCTACGTCCAGGGCGCCACGGCCGAGGGCTTCGCCGAGGAGTGGGACCTCGACAAGCTGTGGAAGGCGTTCGGGGAGCTCTACCCGGTCTCCGTCCGGACCGAGGACCTCATCGAGGAGGCCGGCGGCCGCGAGGAGCTGACCGCCGAGCTCATCAGCGAGAAGGTCAAGGCCGACGCGCTGGCCGCCTACGACCGGCGCGAGGAGGAGTTCGGCGCCGAGACCATGCGTGACCTCGAGCGCCGCGTGATCCTCTCGGTCCTCGACCGCAAGTGGCGCGAGCACCTCTACGAGATGGACTACCTGCGCGAGGGCATCGGCATGCGGGCCTACGCGCAGAAGGACCCGAAGATCGAATATGCCCGCGAGGGTTACGAGATGTTCGCCGCGATGCTCGAGGGCATCAAGGAGGACTCCGTCGGCTTCCTGTTCAACCTCGAGGTGGAGGTCCAGGAAAACCCGATCGTCGAGGAAGAGGACGCGGTGCTGGCGGAGACCCGCTCGATCATCGCGCGCGGGCTGCGGGGGCCGGAGCGGCCCGCCGAGCTCGAATACTCCGCCCCCGGCGAGCAGGGTGAGGTCGAGCACGTGAAGGTCCGCACCACGCAGGAGGAGCGGGCGGCGTACGGGAACGTGGAGCGCAACGCGCCTTGCCCGTGTGGGTCGGGCAAGAAGTACAAGCGCTGCCACGGAGACCCGAAGCACGCGGCCTGATCCGAATTGCTTCGAAGACCCCCACTTTCCAGGTGGGGGTCTTTTTATTGGGGTCGCATGTCCGCTACGCCGTTTCGAAGTCGGTGCACAGCCATTGCAGTCCCTGTCTTTCCAGGCGTACGGCGAGGACGTGGTCGCGGTCGCCGCAGTGCACGAGGACGCACATTTCTATGGCGCCGTCGCGGGGCTCTTTCATGTGCACGCTCCCGGCGAACGGGGGCCGGCTGGCGTTGATCATCCGGCCGGCTCTCACCAGCTCCCGGTAGGCACGGCCGGTGAGCCGGTCGGCCATGGTCTCGGGCGGGCGGCGACCGGCGAGCACCTCGGCCAGGGCCTGCCCGAGGTGGCGGAGCTTGCGCTCGTCGGGCATGGCGCCCGGCGGGCCCCAAACCAGGGGGCGGGTGTCCAGGGCCAGCGCGCCCTGGGTGGCCGGGGTCCGCGGTGGTCGCTCCTCGTCGTGGGACGGCTCGGGGGCGGGGGTGAGGCCGATGCGGGGTGCCGGGGACACGCAATCCTCCAATTCCTTGGGTGAAGAAAGAATCGATATAAGGAGTTTTCGGCCCGGCTCAGGAATACAAATCGCGCCAACTTCTGCGGTCGGTGGCCGACTTCGTGCGTTTTTGCGGGGGAAGGTTGTGGGAAGTTGGATTCCCTCTCCTGGGGGTGCCAGGGTGTTGCGGGCCTGATCAGTGAGGTCTGGGGCTATCCCAAACCGTTTTGGTCAGTCGGTTCATGGATTTGGGTAACGTCCCTTTCCTGATCGGGCTCGCGGCCGGGGGTGGGCAGGTCGAGGGCGCGGATCAGGAGGGTGAACAGGGCGTAGTAGAGAAGCAGGTACACCAGGCCGAACAGGATGATCAGCCCCAGGCCGTGCGTGTTGGACTTGCCGGCGTTCAGCAGCAGGTCGATGGCGCCCCCCGAGAACGTGAAGCCCAGGCGGGCGCCGAGCTCGGCCATCAGGGCCATGGACAGGCCCGTCAGGAGGGCGTGGAGGACGAAGAGCGCGGGGGCGACGAAGATGAAGGCGAACTCCAGGGGCTCGGTGATGCCCGTGACGAAGGCCGTCAGGGCGGCCGAGAGCAGGATGCCCCCCACGGCGGGGCGGCGGGCCGGTGGGGCGGCTCGCCACATCGCGAGGGCGGCGCCCAGGAGGCCGAACATCATGACCGGGAAGAAGCCGGTCATGAAGATGCCCGCCCCCTGCTCGCCGGCGAAATAGCAGTTCAGGTCACCCGCCGCGTTTCGAGTCGCGCCGTCCACGCCCGCGTGGCACTCCGGGAGGGTGAACCACACGATGGTGTTGAGGAAGTGGTGCAGGCCGACGGGGATGAGCAGGCGGTTGGCCACGCCGTAGATGCCGGTCCCGGCCGTGCCGTGGGCCGAGAGCCAGTCGCCGACCTCCGCCAGCCAGTCGCCCACCGGGCGCCAGAGGAGGCCGAAGGCGACGCCCAGGACCAGGGCGGCGACGGCGGTGATGATGGGCACGGCGCGGCGGCCGCCGAAGAAGGCCAGCCAGGCGGGCGGCTTCAGGCGGTAGAAGCGCTGCCAGAGGAGGGCGGCCGTGATGCCGATGAGGATGCCGCCCAGCACGCCCGTGGGGTTCGGGGCGCCCACGTTGAGGGTGGGTGCGCCGTTCTGGAGGGTCACGGCGACCTTGGTGTAGACCGCGCCGTGCCCCGCCTCGAAGAACAGGGTCTTGGTCACGTGGTCGAAGACCAGGTAGCCGACCAGGGCCGCCAGCGCCGTCGAGCCGTCGGACTTGCGGGCGAAGCCGATCGCCACCCCCACCGCGAACAGCAGCGGGAGGTTGTCGAAGAGGGCCCCGCCGGCCGCGGCCATGACCCTGGCCACCGGGAGGAGCCAGGGCAGGGTGCCGCCCAGGCCGTCCTTGCCGAGCATGTCGTCCTGGCCGAAGCGGTAGAGCAGGCCCGCGGCCGGGAGCACCGCGATGGGCATCATGAGCGAGCGGCCAATGCGTTGCAGCACGGCGAAGGTCGATGACGACCAGGCTGCGCGCATGGTCCTGGTCACCCCCCGCGGCAGGTGTGTCCGTTCGTGACGCGGGGGTTGGAGGGTTACTACCCCCTGGCGGTTCCGCGGGAAACGCCGCTAGGTCTCGCCGGAGTCGAGGTCGGGCTCGGGTTCCCGGCCGGGGGTCAGGATGTTGAGCCTGCGGATCAGGAACGTGAACACGGCGTAGTAGAGCACGCCGTAGATCACGCCCAGGAGCAGGATGCCGGGCAGGTTCTCGGTGTTCGACTTGCTGGCGTTCAGCAGCATGTCCAGCAGTCCGGCGGAGAAGCCGAAGCCGAGCTGGCCGCCGATCAGCGTGGTCAGGGCCATCGCCAGGCCCGTCAGGATCGCGTGGACCACCAGCAGCAGGGGGGCCACGAAGATGAAGGCGAACTCGATCGGCTCCGTGATCCCCGTGACGAACGACGCCAGCCCCGCCGACAACATGATGCCGCCCACCGTGGCCCGCCGGTGCCTGGGCGCCGCGCGCCACATCGCCAGGGCGGCGGCCGGCAGGGCGAACATCATGACGGGGAAGAAGCCGGCCATGAACTGGCCCGAGTGCGGGGCGCCGCCGAAGTAGCAGTTCCAGTCGCCGCCCAGCACCCGGCCGCCGACGTCGCACTGTGGCACCACGTACCAGACCACCGAGTTGACGAAGTGGTGCAGGCCCAGGGGGATGAGGAGGCGGTTGATCAGGCCGTAGATGCCGGTGCCGATCGGGCCGATGGCGGTCAGGGCCTCGCCGCCGTGCCGGATCCACTCGCCGATCACCGGCCAGAGCCAGCCGAAGACCACGCCGATGAGCAGGGCCACGATCGAGGTGATGATCGGTACGAAGCGCCGCCCCCCGAAGAACGCCAGCCACGACGGCAGCTTGATGCGGTGGAAGCGCTGCCAGAGCAACGCCGCGACCAGGCCCATGACGATGCCGCCGAGGACCTTGGTGGGGTTCTGCATACCGTAGTTGATGATCTCCTTGATGCCCTGGTCCTGCACCTCCTTGATGCTTACGGTGTCCCGGATGTCCGAGCCGAAGAACATCACCTTCGTCACCCGGTCGAAGACCAGGTAGCCGACCACGGCGGCGAGGGCCGTGGAGCCGTCGGACTTGCGGGCGAAGCCGATGGCCACGCCCACGGCGAACAGCAGCGGCAGGTTCTCGAACAGCGCGGCCCCGGCTGCCGCCAGCACGTCGGCCACCTGGTTCATCCAGGCCAGGCCCGCCACGTCGGCCAGCCCGCCCGGCTCGGCGCCGTTGGAGCCGAGCATGTCGGGCTGGCCGAAGCGCAGCAGCAGGGCGGCCGCCGGCAGGGCGGCGATGGGCAGCATCAGGGAGCGGCCCAGCCGCTGGAGCACGGTCATCACGCGAGCGAACGGCGAAGGCCGGGCGGCGGTGGTCTCGTTCACCGGTCGTTCCTCCGGGGCCTGTGGGGCCAGGACTGGACTCTGGGTTCGATCCTCCGGGAGCCGGGTATCGCGGGGAACGGGTTTCTCCGGGACTCTCCGAGGGGGTAGGGGTGGCGGCGGTGAAGGACCGGTCGGGTGTCAGCTCCGCCTGGAGGGCATCTCGAGGAGGGTGCGCAGCTGGTAGCGGTCCGCGCGGTACGTGGACACGCCCAGCTCCGCGCAGGCGCCGCCCGAGAACGACCGGCGCTGCAGCAGCAGTACGGCCCCGCCGCGCGGCAGTTTCAGCAGGTCGGCGTCGCTCGGGTCGGCGATGCCGCCGTCGATGGTGAGCTCCCCGGCGTCCATGACGAGCCCGTAGCGGCTCTCCAGCAGCTCATACAGTGATTTATCCGACAAGTCGTAGTCGGCCAGGTCCGGGGCGAGCTTGACCGGGATGTGGGCCCGTTCGATGGACAGCGGCTCGCCGTCGGCCGTACGCAGGCGCTCGATGAAGTGCACCTCCTCGCCCGGCTGGATGCCCAGCTCCTTGGCCAGATGGGCGCTGGCGCGCACGATCCGGCGGTCGAGGTCGCGCGAGCCCGGGATCATGCCCCGCGCCCGCATGTCGTCGGTGAACGACGTGAGCTGCAGGGCCAGCTCGATCTTCGGCCGGGCGACGAACGTCCCCTTGCCGGGCACGCGGTGCAGGCGGCCCTCGGACACGAGGTGGTCGACGGCCTGCCGTACGGTCATCCTGGACAGGCCGAAGCGCTGGCAGAGCTCGCGCTCGGACGGGATGGCCGCCCCGATGCTGAGCTCGTCGCTGTCGATGAGGTCCAGCAGGATCTCGCGAAGCTGGAAATACTTGGGCACCGGGCTGTCCGGATCGATGTGCGCCACGGATCCTCCCCTCGTCACTACCTGGGCAATGGGCTATGGTTCGTACTGGTCTAGTCCGGACTAGACCACATGTCGCGAAAGACGGTCAAGTCTGAACCGCAATGAGTTGAGGGATGAGCCCGAGATGACCACCAAGATGCGCAGCGAGATCGCCGAGCAGCCGACCGCGCTGCGGGCCACGCTGGACTCCCTGCTCCCCAAAGTCGATGAGATCAAGGCCATGGGCGAGCAGACTCGCCAGTTGCTGTTCATCGCACGTGGCACCTCCGACAACGCAGCAGTGTACGGGCGCTACCTGGTCGAATCGCACGCCGGGCGGCTGTCCGCGCTGGCCGCGCCGTCGATCGCGACCACGTACAAGCGCCGCCTCGACCTGGATGGCGTGCTGGCGGTCGCCATCTCGCAGTCGGGGCGGACCGAGGAGATCGTCGAGACGCTGACCTGGGCCAAGGACTGCGGGGCCAAGGCCGTCGGCATCACGAACGGGGGCCCGGACAGCCCGCTGGCGCAGGCGGCCGACGTCGCCCTGTGCACGGTGGCGGGCGAGGAGAAGGCCGTCCCGGCCACGAAGACGTACACGACGCAGCTCGCGGCCCTGGCGGTGCTCGCGATCGGGCTGGGCGCGGACGTCGACGCGGACGAGCTGCAGCGGGTGCCCGAGGCGGTGGAGAAGCTGGTCGCGGAGCCGGGGGACCTGGACGCCGTGGTCGAGGGGCTGCTCGACAAGCCGGGCGTGGTCGTGTCCGGGCGAGGGCTGGCGTTCTCGACGGCGCTGGAGACCGCGCTGAAGCTCAAGGAGGCCTGCTACCTGCACGCCATGGGCCTGTCGTACGCCGACCTGCTGCACGGCCCCATCGCCGTGGTGGACGCCGACACGCCGGCGCTGCTGGTGGCCTCCGAGAACAGCCCCACGCTGCAGGGGACGGTCGCGCTGGCCGAGCGGGTCGTGGCGGCGGGGGCGGCGGCGTACACGATCGGGGGCGGCACCGCGCTCGCCCAGGCCGGTACGGCCGCGCTGAACGGCCCCGACCTGCCCGAGTGGCTGGCCCCCATGGGCCTGATCGTGCCGGGGCAGCTGCTCACCGAGGCGCTGGCCCGCCGGCTCGGCATCGACCCCGACGCGCCGCGCGGCCTGAACAAGGTCACCCAGACCGACTGATCTAGCCTGGTCAGAGTGCTAGTCCTAGGGAGGACCGGATGGCGGCGGATGTGAATGCGATCATCGCCGGGCTGGGCGGCGCCGACAACATCATCGACATCGAGCCCTGCATCACCCGCTTGCGCACCGAGGTGCGCGACGCGGCCAAGGTGGATCAGACGGCGCTGAAGGCGGCCGGCGCGCATGGCGTGATGGCCGCGGGGAACGTGGTCCAGGTCGTCGTCGGACCGGAGGCGGACACGATCGCCAGCGACATCGAGGACATCATCGGCTAAGGGCGAGACCATGACGACTGTTCTCGCCCCGGTTGAGGGGGCAGCTGTGGGGTTGGCCGCCGTGCCCGATCCGGTGTTCGCGGCGGGCCTGGTCGGGCCGGGAACGGCGATCGATCCGCTGCGGGGGCCCGGGAATGCCCTGGCCCCCATAGCGGGAAAAATAATGAAACTGCACCCGCACGCGTACGTCATCGTGGGGGACGACGGCAAGGGCGTGCTGGTGCACCTGGGCATCGACACTGTCCAGCTCAAGGGGAAGGGGTTCCAGTTGCTGGCGGCCGAGGGCGACAGGGTGAGCGCCGGGCAGCCGGTCGTCGCCTGGGACCCGGCGGTCATCGAGGCGGGCGGCCGCTCGCCGGTCTGCCCCGTGGTCGCGCTGGACGCGTTCTCCGAGGCCCTGAGCGGGGTCCGGGAGGGCGCGGTGCACGCGGGAGACGAGCTCTTCAGATGGGAATAGTGGCCGCTCCGGCCGGCTTCGATGTGACGCCGGTCGCTGCCTCCGTATTGGGCCGGACCCGTCACAATAGGCCCGGCACAATAGAGAAGCGCCTGATTTGCCCCGAGCGGCCGGCGCTGACGTCCACAGGTCCGGGTGGTCTGGACCGGCACAGAAGGAGGAGCGGCACGATGGGTGAGCGCAAGGTCACCGTGGCGGCGGAGGTAGGGCTGCACGCCCGTCCCGCGGCGACGTTCGTCTCGCGGGCCAAGCTGGCCCCGATGGACATCACGGTGGCGAAGTCCCACGGCGGTGGCCCGGTCAACGGCAAGAGCATCCTCGCGATCATGGCCCTCGACGTCCGTCAGGGCGAGACCGTGGTGATCTCCGCGGAGGGCGAGGGCGCCGAGGAAGTGCTCGACGAGCTGGCCACGATCGCCAGTACGCCATGAACCTGCGGGGGGTGGGGGTCAGCCCGGGGATCGGGCACGGGCCCTCTTACGTTCTGACCGTCTCCGTGCCCGAACCCCCCGAGGGCGCCACCTACACCGGTGAGGCGGAGCAGGAGAAAGAGCGCGCCATGACCGCGCTCACGCGGGTCGCGGGCGAGCTGGAGGCCCGCGGCAACCAGGCGGGCGGCGAGGCCGAGGAGATCCTCAAGGCCCAGGCGCTGATGGCCGAGGACCCGGGGCTGGTCGTGAAGGTGAGGACGCTGATCGACCGCGGCCTGGCCGCTCCCAGGGCCGTCTTCGAAGCTTTCACGAAATATCGGGACGTGCTGGCCGGGTCCGGCGGATATCTGGGCGAGCGGGCCGCCGATCTGGGCGACATCAGGGATCGCGTGATCGCGTTGCTCTACGGGCAGGCCATCCCGGCGCTGCCGTCGAGGCCCGCGGAGCCGTACGTGCTTGTCGCCAGGGATCTCGCCCCCGCCGACACCGCGCTGCTGTCCAGGGAGCACGTGGTCGCGTTCGTCACCGAGGAGGGCGGCCCGACCAGCCATACCGCGATCATGGCCAGGGCGATGGGCGTGCCCGCCGTGGTGGCCTGCCCGGGCGCGACCGGCATCCCGCCGGGCGTCCAGGTGATGGTGGACGGGACCTCCGGCGACGTACGCGTGGAGCCCGCCGAGTCCGACGTGGCCGACGCGGTCGGCGCCGCCACGGCCCGGCAGGCCGTGCTCGCGTCGTGGACCGGTCCCGGCGCGACCGCCGACGGGCACCCGGTGCCGCTGCTGGCCAATGTCGGCAGCCCGGCGGACCTCGACGCCGCCGTGGCGGCGGGAGCGGAGGGCGTCGGGCTCTACCGGACCGAGTTCCTCTTCCTCGACCGCGCCGAGCCGCCCTCCGCAGAGGAGCAGCGGCAGGCGTACGATGCGGCGCTGGAGGCGTTCCCCGGCGGCAAGGTGGTGGTGCGGACGCTGGACGCCGGCGCGGACAAGCCGCTGGCGTTCCTGCCGGCGCCCACCGAGCCGAACCCGGCGCTGGGCGAGCGCGGCCTGCGCACGTTCCGGAAGTTCCCCGAGGTGATGGACGCGCAGCTGGGCGCGCTGGCGGAGGTCGCCGGCGCGGGGCTGCAGGTGATGGCGCCGATGGTGGCGACGGCCGAGGAGGCCGCGTGGTTCGCCCGGGAGTGCCGGGAGAAGGGCCTGGCGGACGTCGGCGTGATGATCGAGGTCCCGGCGGCCGCGCTCCGTGCCCGCGACCTGCTCGCCAGGGTGAACTTCGTCTCGATCGGCACGAACGACCTGAGCCAGTACGCCTTCGGCGCCGACCGCCAGCTCGGCGCCGTGAGCACGTTGCACGATCCGTGGCAGCCGGCGCTGCTCGACCTGGTGGCCATGGCCGCGCAGGCCGCGGCGCGGGTGGGCAAGCCGTGCGGGGTCTGCGGGGAGGCGGCCGCGGATCCGGCCCTGGCCTGCGTGCTGGCCGGTCTCGGGGTGACCTCGCTGTCGATGGCGCCGTCCGCGCTGGCGGCCGTCCGCGCCGGGCTGGCCGCGCACACGCTGGAGCAGTGCCGGACGGCGGCCGGCGCGGCGCGCGCGCAACCTTCGGCGGCCGACGCGCGTGCCGCGGCCCGCGTTCACCTGCCCGGGCTCGGCAGGCTGGGGTTGTAGTTCCGGCCGGTTTCGGTAAGCGCCGGGCCCGGCCGGGTCGTCACATGGATACCTTTGAAGGCATGCTTCGACGGATCGGCACGACAGGGCTCCTGGTGATCGCGCTCACTGCGTGCGGCGGTGGCGGGGCCTCGCCGGGCACGGCCGGCACGGCCGGTTCGGCGCCGACCGGGGGCAAGGCCGCCCCGCCCGCGACGACGCCCGCTCAGACGACGGCGGCGCCGCAGCAGAGCCCGGTCCAGCGGGTCCTGGCGAAAATGAGCGTCGAGGAGAAGGTCGGCCAGCTCTTCATGCCCGTCCTGTACGGCACCGCCGCCGACACGGTCTCGGGCGAGAACCAGGCCCGATACGCCGCCCGGACCCCGGCCAAGGTGATCGCGAAATACCACCTGGGCGGCGTGATCCTCTTCCCGCAGAACGTCAAGAGCATCGGCCAGGTCGTCGGCCTCACCAACGGCCTGCAGCGCGCCTCGGACGAGGTGCCGCTGCTGATCGGCACCGACCAGGAGAACGGCCTGGTGTCCCGGATGTCCGCCCTCATGACGGACTTCCCCGGCGCCTCCCAGATCGGCGCGACCGGCGACACCGACCTGTCGAGAGAGGTGGCCAGGGCGACCGGCGACGAGCTGCGCGCGCTCGGCGTCAACCTCGACTTCGCCCCCGTCGCCGACGTGAACGTCAACCCGCGCAACCCGGTCATCGGCAGGCGGGCCTTCGGCGACGACCCGCAGCGGGTGGCCAAGATGGTCGCCGCGGCGGTCAAGGGCTTCGGCGAGGCGAAGATCGCCGCCACCGCCAAGCACTTCCCGGGGCACGGCGACACCTCCGTGGACAGCCACACCGGGCTGCCGGTGATCAAGCACACCAAGTCGGAGTGGGAGCGGATCGACGCGCCGCCGTTCAAGTCCGCCATCGGCGCGGGGGTCGACGCCGTGATGAGTGCCCACATCGTCTTCCCCAAGCTCGACTCGTCCGGCGACCCGGCGACGCTGTCCAAGCCCATCCTGACCGGCCTGCTCCGGGAGCAGCTCGGCTTCAAGGGCGTGATCTCCACCGACGCGCTCAACATGGCCGGGGTGCGCAAGAAGTACAACGACGGGGAGATCGCGGTGCGGGCCGTGCTGGCCGGGGCCGACCTGCTGCTCATGCCCAACGACCTGCCCAGGGCCTACCAGGCGGTGCTGGCGGCGGTGAAGTCGGGCCGGATCTCCAAGCAGCGCCTCGACCAGTCGGTCACCAGGTTGCTGACGCTCAAGCACGACAAGGGACTGCTGACCGAGGCGCCCGTGGCCTCGGCGGAGGAGGCGGCCGGCGTGCTGCGCTCGTCCGAACACCGCAGGCTGGCCGCCCGAGCCGGGAATTAGTGCGCGCCGCGCAGCCCGCTGGCGATGAAGATCGCGGCCAGCATGGCGAACAGGAACGCCTGCAGGAACTGGATGAACATCTCGAACGCGGTCATCAGGATCGTCATCAGCACGCCGAGGACGCCGAGGCCCGCACCGAGCGGGGTGAGCTGCTCGAACAGGAACCAGAAGCCCACCGAGCTGAAGAAGGCCACGATGATGTGGCCGGCGAACATGTTCGCGAACAGCCGGATGAAGTGGGTGAACAGCGAGGTGATGAACACCTCGGCGAGGATCAACGGGGCGTAGAGCCCGTACGCCCAGATGGGCAGGCCGGGCAGGTGCACGATGCCGCGCAGGTAGCCGCGTACGCCGTGGTGCTTGACGCCGAGGTAGATCTTGACGCCGTACACGCTGAGCGCCAGCACCGCCGGGAAGTTGACGTTGGCGGCAACAGGGTACTGGATGAACGGGACGATGCCCATCAGGTTCCAGATGAGCACGGTGAGGAAGATCGTCAGGAGCAGGCCCATCCAGCGGTCGGAGTCCTTGCCCAGGCTGGGTCTGGCGATGTGGTCGCGTACGAAGTCGTAGGTGTACTCGCCGATGCTCTGCCAGCCCCGTGGCACGATCTTCGGCTTGGCGAACGCGGCCCAGCACAGGGCGATGGCGATGACCGAGCTCAGCAGGACAATCAGGACCGGTTTGGTAAACCATTCAGGTCCACCGGGGATGATCGGGGCGAATTGGAAGAGTTCGAGTCCCGGGGCGGTCCACTCTTCCGGGGAGGTGATCAGGATCGTCGTCCGCACGGCGGTCCCTTCTGGGTGGCGATCTAACGCTGGGGGAACACCTTAACTGGATATTACAGACATCCTTTTGGGTGGGTTTTATCCATAGATAAATAGTTGAGTTGCGTTAAAGTCATTTGCGGGACGCTCTACCCTAGAACGATGGTTACGGGTGTGCTCATCGACTGGGGCGGGGTGCTGACGACCAGCCTCTCCGACTCCATCGCGCGCTGGATCGTGGCGGACCGGATCGACAGGGACCGCTACTACACCGTGATGCGCGAACTCATCGACCACGCCTACAGCGGGGGCGACGGCGAGAGCCTCATCCACGCCCTCGAACGGGGCGAGATCGACGGGCCCTCCTTCGAGCGCGACCTGGCCTCCCGGCTGCTCACCCTGGACGGGGTGCCGCCGGTGGCCGAAGGGCTGCTGGAGCGCATGTTCGCGGGCTTCGAGCGGGTCGACGCGATGTACGACATGCTGCGCGACGTACGACAGAGCGGTCTCAAGACCTGCCTGCTGTCCAACTCCTGGTCCAACACCTACCCGCGGGACGACTGGGAGGAGCTCTTCGACGCGGTCGTGATCTCCGGCGAGGTCGGCATGCGCAAGCCCGAACCGCGCATCTTCCACCACGCCCTCGGCCAGATCGGCTTGGCCGGCGAGGAGTGCGTGTTCGTCGACGACATCGAGGCCAACATCGTCGCCGCGCAGGCGCTGGGCATCGCGGGGATCCACCACCGCGACGCGGACACCACGATCGCGGAGCTGGAGACCCTCCTGCGCCTCAGGCTGAAGTAGGCCGTCACTTCGGTCTTGACCAGGCACTATGAGTAGGGTGGCGGTCTGGTGACGCTGGTTTCCCCATAGCAGTGCCCTTGCAAAGCTTGGAAAGGTTCGTCATGCGCGTCTATCTGCCGTGCACTCTTCCGGCCCTGGCCTCGGCGGTCGAGGCCGGAGAGCTGGGCCCGGCCCCGCTGACCGGCTACGCGGTGACCCCCGCGCTGACCGAGTGGTACGCCTCGGGGGACACCGAGGAGCTCGAATACGTCGCGCTCACCGAGGCGGCCCGCGCCTCGCTGCGCATGCTGGCCGCCGACCGCGCCGACGGCGTCGAGGCGCCGCCCCGGCGCGTGGTGGTCGCGGCCGAGGTGCCGGACCGCTCGGTGGCCGCCGGGGTCGACCTGGAGGAGCGCGCCAGAGTACGCCTCGCCGAGCCGATCCCGGTGGCCAAGGTGGCTTCGGTGCACATCGACGACGAGTTCGCGGTCCCCGACATCGAGGCCGCCATCGCCGCGCTGCCCGCCTCCGACCAGGGTGACGACGACGCGCGGTTCACCGTGGACGGGGCGGAGGCGCACGAGCTCATGTGGTACGCGACCCAGGAGATTCCCGACCTCCTCGGTTCATAACGGTGAGATCACATGGGGCGCGCTTCCTTGGCCGGACGGAGCCGCGCCTCGCTAAGGTCCCGACGCAGCACATTCTTCTGACCGAAGGAGTCGGTACCACGTGAAGCGTCGAGTCGCGGCGATCGCCATAGGTGCGATGACCCTCCTGGCGGGCTCTCCCGCGCACGCCCAGGCTGCGCTCAAGCCGTACGACCATCAGGACCCCTACAGGTCGGGCTGCGGCAACTCCGCCCGCGCGGTGAAGTCCGCCACGATCAAGAGCCGGGCCAACGGCCAGGTGGGGACGATCAAGCTCATGTGGTCCGGCAGGTGCAAGACCAACTGGATCGAGATCAGGACCGGCACGTCCATGCGCGGCACCATCGGCGTGTACACCGCCGACGGCCGCTACGACACCTTCCGGTTCAAGGCCGGCAACGGCGGCCGGCACTGGGGCGACATGCTCTGGGCCAACAACATGTGCGCCTGGGGCAGCGCGTCGGTGCAGTGGGGCGGCGGCAACGGCGGCCAGAACGGCTCCGGCACCACGGGCAAGGCCTGCCGCTAGCGCGATCGGGGGGTCGTGGCCGCGCGGTCGCGGCCCCCGGTTCACCGGAATGTCACACCGGCCATCTAGGCTGGATGCGACATGACAAAGCACATAATCTGGGATTGGAACGGCACGCTCTTCCACGACGTGGCCGCCGTGGTCGGGGCCACCAACGAGATCTTCAGACCGTACGCGCTGCCCGAGCTGACCGCCGACGGCTTCCGCGCGGTCTACACCCGGCCCATCTGGGTCGCCTACGAGCGCCTGCTCGGCCGCCCGCTCGGCGAGGGCGAGTGGGAGCTGCTCGACGACGGGTTCCACGAGCACTACTACCGGCTGAGCGACGTGTGCGGGCTGGCCCCGGACGCCGAGCGCCTGCTGTCCACCTGGGCGGGCACCCAGTCGCTCTGCTCGATGGCGCCGCACGCCCACCTCGTGCCCAAGGTCGAGTCGTTCGGCATCACCCCGCACTTCACCCGGATCGACGGCCTCACCGGGGCCACCGGTGGCGAGAAGGCCGCGCACATGACCGCGCACATCGAGGCCATCGGGGTCGACGCCGGCGAGATCCTGGTGATCGGTGACAGCATCGACGACGGGCTCGCCGCCAAGCACGTGGGCGCCAAGGCGGTGCTCTACACCGGCGGGATGACCGCCAGGGCGGAGCTGGAGGGCACCGGGCTGCCGGTGGTGGACACGCTGGCCGAAGCGTTCGACTATGCCTGATCATGCTTAAATCGGTCAGGCAGGAGCCCTGAGAGCGGCGACAGCCGTACCCTTGCAGGGACCCCTCAGGAGGCCGCCATCAATCGCCTTGTGCTGTGGAACGTCGACCTGACACTGGTCGACGTCGCCATCGTGACCAGAGACGCCTACGCCGAGGCGTTCCGCCTGGTGACCGGGCGCCCGCTGGTCAAGCTCGTGCCCCCGCTCGGCCGCCCCGACTCCGAGATCGTCTTCGAGACGCTCGCCGTCAACGGCATCGTGGCCGAGGACGGCCACCTGCCCCGGTTCCTGGCGGCGCTCGCCACGGCCTTCGCCGACCGGCGCGGGCGGCTGGCGAAGGAGGGGCGGATGATGCCCGGGGCCAAGGACGCGCTGAAGTCGGTGTCCCGGCTCGACGGCGTGGTCCAGACGGTGCTGACCGGGACGATCAAGAGCAACGCCGTGCACAAGCTGAAGGCGTTCGGGCTCGACAAGCACATCGACTTCGACCTCGGGGGTTATGGCGAGGAGGTCTACCCGAAGGCGACGCTGCTGCAGGTGGCGCAGTCGCGGGCCAAGCAGCGGCTCGGCACGCCGTTCACGGCGGCCAACACCGTGGTGATCGGGGACTCGACGCGGGACGTCCAGGCGGCCAAGATCGGCGGGGCCGCGATGATCGGGGTCGCGTCGGGCCGCTCGATGGCGGGCGAGCTGCGCGAGGCGGGGGCCGACGTGGTGCTGCCCGACCTTTCCAACGCCTCCGAAGTGGTGGCCGCCGTCGCCGGCCTGACCTCCCCCCTCGACCGCAAGGCCGGCTGACCCGCCCACCCCTTCCCCGACCCGCCGTGGCGCTCGGCGCGATCCGTCGGCCCACCCGACCCCGCCGCTCGCCCGGCCCAAGCTTGCCCGGCCCAGGCCGCGCCCGGCCCGTCCGGGGCTCGCGCTGGTTCGCTCGGAGGCTGACGCTGGACAGCCCGGCTCGCTCGCCCCGGCCGCCTGGCCCGCGCTTCCGGCCCTCGGCCGCCCGGCCGGCTGTCGGGCCCCGGCTGTCCGGGTCGTGCTGCTGGCCTGCGCCGCTGTGCTGTCGGCCTGCGCCGCTGTGCTGCCGGCTCGCGCCGCTGTGCTGCCGTTCCGGGTTGCGAGCGCAGCACACTCGCCTTCCTCCTCCCCGGAGGACCTCGGGCGAAGTGCGGTGGGGGCGGGCCCGGTCCCCGGTCAGGGCACAGGGTCAGGCGAGAGCGTGGAGGAAGCGGGCCGCGATGGGAGCCGCCACGGCGGAGCCGGCGCCGCCGCCCTCGACGATGACCGAGAACGCCAGGTCCCCCTTGTAGCCGATGAACCACGAGTGCGCCGGCGGTTCCTTGCCCGAGCCGTACTCCGCCGTCCCGGTCTTGCCCGCCGTGCCGGCCGGGAAGCTCACCCCGTGCGCCGTGCCGTCGGTGACGACGGCGGGCATGAGTTTGCGCAGTGCCTTCACCACCCCCTCCTCCAGCGGGCGCGGGTTGTCCGGCTGCTGCCCGGGGAAGTGCTCGCCGGTGACCAGCCTGGGCGGGATCCAGGCGCCGGAGGCGATCGCGGCGGCGACCGAGGCCATGTTCAGGGGGCTCGCCAGCACCCGGCCCTGACCGATCGAGGCGGAGGCCAGGTCGGTGTCGTCCTTGGGGTCGGGGAACTCGGCGCGTACGGCGGGCACCCCGGGCGTGATCGGGGTGTCGAAGCCGAAGCTCCTGGCCACCTCGGCGAGCCGGCCGTCGTTGAGCTGGGCCACGCTCATCTCCCCGAACGTGGTGTTGCAGGAATGCGCGAACGCGTCCCGGAACGACAGCGTGCCGAAGTCCTCGAAGCCCGCGTTGTGGAACGGGAAGCCGCCGATGTTCTTCTCGGCCGGACACGTCACCTGCCGGCCCGGCTCGACGCCGCCGGCGACCAGGGCGGAGGCGGTCACGACCTTGAACGTCGAGCCCGGCGGGTACTTGCCCATCAGCGCCCGGTTGAACCCGCCGGGCGCGTTGAGCGCGGCCAGGATCTCCCCGGTCGAGGCCCGCAGCGCCACCAGGGAGACCGGCTTGTCCACGCCCTTCAGCGCGCTGGCCCCCGCCCGGTGCACCTTCAGGTCGATCGTGGTCTGGATCGGCCGGGTCCCGTCGGCCGGCACGACGGTCTTGAGGAGCTGGTCGCCGCGGTAGAGGCCGATCCTGGTACGGCCGGGCGCCTCGAAGCGGTCGGGGAAGGTCTGCTTCATGCCCTCGACGAGCTGCTGCACCGAGCCCGGCGCGCTCGGGTCGTTGACCTCGGTGCCGTCGGCAGCCAGGACGCGTACGGGGTCGCCCTGCTGCGTGACCGCCCGGAGTGACAGGTCCTTCTTCAGCAGTGGGTGGATGGTGGCGGGCGTCCAGGCAACCTTCCACGCGCCGCCGCGCTCCACGAGCTGCAGTCGGCCGCCGTAGTCCCAGTCCCGCCGCCCCGTCAGCTTGGCCTGGAAGGAGACGCCGTCGTCGTCGTCCGCGCCCGGGTCGGCGAAGACCCCCGTCGGGGTCGGCCGGTGGAAGGCGGCCTGGGTGACCTTCAGGTCGGTGAGGAAACGCCGGTGCCGGCTCTCGAAATCGGCGGGCGGGTCCGCGACCAGCGCCCGCATCGCCGCGTAATTCTGCGCGGACCAGGCCGCAAGGTATTGGTCGGCCGTCTCCTCCGGCGACCCCTCCGTACGCAGGACCCAGATGACGCCGCCCGCCACGAGCGCCGGGACCAGGAGTGCCGTCACGATCCAGGGCCACCGTCTGCGGCGACGCCTGCCATAAATTCTCCCCGTTTGTGGTGCCATGTCGGGATGACACCAGAGCTCAGATGCTCGTGTCCAATATTGATATGAGCCCAACATAGATATAAATCTGGATATAGTGGCTGGTCATGGACCTGGTCCGACATCTCCGCTACTTCACCGTGGTGGCGGAGGAACTCCACTTCGGCAACGCGGCGATCCGGCTGGGCATGGCCCAGCCGCCGCTCAGCCAGCGCATCAAGCGCCTGGAGGAGGAGCTCGGCGTGCGGCTCTTCGACCGCTCAGCCCGCCAGGTCCGGCTCACCGAGGCGGGCCGGCTGCTGCTGGGCGAGGCCCGCGAGATCGTGGCCCGGGTGGACCGGCTGCACGAGCTGGCCAGGCAGGGCCAGGGCGCGGTGCTGAAGGTGGGCGTGCCGCCCGACCTGGCCGCCGCCGTGCTCGCCGCCCTGGTCGCCGCCTTCCGCGAGAGCAACCCGGACGTACGCCTCGCGCCCGCCGAGATCTGGACCGCCGACCAGGTGACGGCCCTGGCCGAGGGCGCGATCGACGTCGGCCTCGTACGCCATCCGGTCACCGCGCCCGGCCTGCGCTTCGGCCAGGTCCTGGTGCAGGCGCAGGGCGTGCTGCTGGCGTCGGGTGACCCGCTCACCGGCGTCGGCGAGGTGCATCTGGCCGACCTGGCGGGGCGCGAGCTGCTGATGCCGCCCAAGGAGGGCGAGCCCGGCTGGCACGGCGAGGTGCTGGCGGAGTGCCGCCGCCACGGTTTCGTACCGGCGCAGGTGCACGAGGGCGCCGGGCTCGGGCTGGTGCTGGCGGGGGCGGCGGTGGCGTTCGGGCCGAGGATGGAGCTGCCGGGACTGGCGTGGCGGCCGCTGCTAGGCTCGCCGATCACGAGCCGGGTCTCCACCGCCTGGCGCGCGGTGACGGCCGCCACGGATCACCCGGTCACCGACTTCGCGGCCGTGGCCGTACGGACGTTGAAGGAGAGCGCCGGGATGACCGACGAGGGCGCCCTGCCGGAGATCGGGCCCGCCCGGCGGGTCCGGGGCAGGCCGGGGATGCTGGCATGAGCGTCGCGATCACGGGCCGGGGCGCGCCCGACTTCGAGAGCCTGTTCCGGGCGGCCGGCGTGACGGGCTGGATGTACGCGGCCGACATCGACACCGGCCACGAGGTGGGCCACGGCCCCGACGAGCCGCTGCCCACGGCCTCGATGTTCAAGGTGCCGCTGCTGGTGGCGCTCTGCAGGCAGGCGGACGCGGGGCTGCTCGACCTCACCGGCCGGGTCACCGTGCCGGCCGGCGTGCGGTCGATGGGGCCGACGGGGATCTCGGCGATGCTCGACGACGTGACGATCTCGCTGCGCGACATGGCGTACCTGATGATCGCGCTGAGCGACAACACCTCGGCCGACGTGCTGCTGGAGCGGGTGGGGTTCGACGCGGTCAACGCCACGATGGACGCGTTCGGGCTGACGGGGACGCGTGTGGTGCAGGGCGCGGGGGAGATCAACGAGAGCATGAGCCGCGACACCGGGCACGGGTGGCCGTACGTGGATCCCGACGACATAGCCCGCCTGAGCGCGCTGGACCCCGCCCGCGCCAACCGCAGCACCCCCCGGGAGATGACCCGGCTGTTCGGGCTGATCTGGCGGGACGAGGCGGCCTCGGAGCCGTCGTGCGCCTGGATGCGGTCGGTGCTCAACAAGCAGGTGTGGCCGCACCGGCTGGCCTCCGGCTTCCCGTACGACGACGTGGCCGTCAGCGGCAAGACCGGCACGATCCCGACCCTGCGCTGCGAGTCGGGCGTCGTCGAATACCCCGACGGCGGCCGCTACGCGGTGTCGGTCTTCACCCGCTCCTTCAGCACGGCGCTCAACCAGCCGCGCGCCGACGCGGTGATCGGCACGGCCGCACGTATGGCGGTGGACCACCTACGGAGGTAGCAAGTTATGGGGAAGGCCGGGTATGACTTTCCCCCGGACGGGCGACAGGATGGGCACATGGTTGCTGAGGGCGAGCTTCTCTGGGAGCCGAGCGAAGAGGTCGTCGAGTCGGCGAGGCTGACCCATTACCTGAGGTCGCTGGGCAGGTCCGGCGACTACGAGGACGCGTGGCGGTGGTCGGTCGACCGGCCCGGGGAGTTCTGGACGTCGATCTGGGACTACTTCGAGGTGATCGGGGACCGGGGCGACGGGCCCGCGCTCTCGGGGACGATGCCGGGCGCGACCTGGTTCCCCGGCGCCTCGCTCAACTACGCCGAGAACGCGCTGCGCCACACCGAGGGCACCGCCCTGGTGTTCGTCTCCGAGGACGGCGCCCGGCAGGAGCTGAGCCGGTCCGAGCTGCGTGATGAGGTCGCCCGCGTCAGGGCCGGGCTCGTCCGCCTCGGCGTCGGGCGCGGCGACCGGGTGGCCGCCTACCTGCCCAACATCCCGCAGGCCCTGATCGCCTGCCTGGCCACGGCCTCGCTGGGCGCCATCTGGTCGGCCGGATCGCCCGACTTCGGGGTGCCGAGCATCGTCGACCGGTTCAAGCAGATCGAGCCCAAGGTGCTCATCGCCGTCGACGGCTACCACTACAACGGCAAGAGCTACGACCGCTCGGCCGCCGTCAACGAGATCGCCGCCGAGCTGCCCTCGCTGCGCGCGACGGTGTGGATCCCCTACCTGACGGCGGCCGAGGAGGGCCGCCCGCCGCAGCAGGCCGAGCCCGCCCCGGCGCGCACGCAGGAGATGCCGCACGGCGAGGTGATCGGCTGGGAGGGGCTGCGGACCGAGGAGGGGCCGCTGGAGTTCGAGCGGGTGCCGTTCGACCACCCGCTGTGGATCCTCTACTCCAGCGGCACGACCGGGCTGCCCAAGCCGATCGTGCACGGCCACGGCGGCGTGGTGCTCGAACACCTCAAGTCGCTCGCCTTCCACCAGAACCTGGGCGAGGGCGATGTGTTCTTCTGGTACACCACCACGGGCTGGATGATGTGGAACTACCTCATCGGCGCCCTCCTGGTGGGAGCCACGCCCGTGCTGTACGACGGCGCGGCCACCCACCCCTCGCCGGCCGCGCTCTGGCGGATCGCCGCCTCGGAGAGGGTGACCTACTTCGGGGTCGGGGCGCCGTACATCATGGCCTCGCTCAAGGCCGGCATCCGCCCCGAAGGGCTCGACAGGCTGCGCGGGGTGGGCTCGACCGGGTCGCCGCTGCCGCCCGAGGGGTTCGCCTGGGTGGCGGCCGCGCTGCCGGGGGTCCCGCTGGGGTCGTTCTCCGGCGGCACCGACGTGTGCACCGGGTTCGTCGGAGCCACCGTGCTGCACCCGATCAGGGCCGGGATCATCCCGTGCCGGTCGCTGGGGGCGCGGGTGGAGTCGTTCGACCCCCTGGGCAATGCGGTCGTGGGCGAAGTGGGTGAGCTGGTGCTGACCCGGCCGATGCCGTCGATGCCGGTGATGTTCTGGAACGACCCCGGCGGCGAGCGCTACACCGAGAGCTATTTCGACGTCTACCCCGGCGTGTGGCGGCACGGCGACTGGATCAAGATCAACGAGGACGGCAGCTGCGTGATCTACGGCCGCTCCGACTCGACGCTCAACCGCGGCGGTGTGCGGATGGGCACCAGCGAGTTCTACCGGGTGGTCGAGCGGTTCGACGAGATCGCCGACAGCCTGGTGATCGACACCGGCCAGCTCGGGCAGGAGGGGCGGCTGCTCCTGTACGTGACGCTCGCCGAGGGCACCGAGCTGACCGAGCCGCTGGAGCGGGAGCTCTGCGCCGCCCTGCGCACGGAGTTGTCGCCGCGCCACGTGCCCAACGAGATCCGCGTGGTGCCCGGCATCCCGCGCACGCTGTCGGGCAAGAAACTCGAGGTCCCCGTACGCAAGATCCTCCTCGGCACCCCCGTCGAGCAGGCGGCCAACCCCGACGCCATGGCCAATCCGGAGGTGCTGCGCCACTTCACGCCCTGAGCCGGCTCAGGGGTGGATCGTGATCTTCCCGCGGGTGTCGCCGGCCTCGGCGCGCCGGTGGATCTCGGGGAGCTCGGACAGCGGATGCGACTCCGCGACCTCGACCACCAGGGCGCCCTCGTCGATCAGGGTCGCGAGGTGGGCCAGCTGCTCCGGGTCGTCGTGCGTCACGAAGTGCGTGGCGCCCTCGATCGGGGTGGCGACCGTGACGGCCGCCGGCGCCAGCCCGGCCAGCTCGGCGGCCGTGTCGCCGGGGATCGCGGCCAGGTTGAGCAGCACGTCCATGTCGCGGGGCAGCGGCTCGGCGGTGTAGTCGACCAGCACGTCGGCGCCGAGCCGGCGTACCGCTTCGGCGCTGCGCGGGCTCGCCGTGGCGGTGATGTGCGCGCCGATCAGCTTGACGAGCCGTACGGCGAACAGGCCGATGCCGCCGCCCGCGCCGTTGATCAGGACCCGCTGCCCGGGGGTGATGCGGGCGTGCTCGTGGATGGCCTGCCAGGCGGTGAGCCCGGCCACGGGGACGGCGGCGGCGTCGGCGAGCGGGATGCTGCGCGGCGCCCGGGCCAGGAGGTCCGCGGCGGCCACCACGTACCCGGCCGCCGCGCCGCTCACCACCCCGAACACCCGGTCGCCCGGCGCCAGGCCGGTGACGCCCGCGCCGGTCTCGACGACCGTGCCGGAGACGTCCCAGCCGAGTGTCCGCGGCAGGTCCGTCCCGAACACCTCGGGCAGCAGCCCCGACCGCAGGCCGACCTCGGCGGGGTTGAACGACGTGGCGGCCACCTCGACGAGCACCTCCCCGGGCCCCGGCCGGGGCGTGTCCACCTCCTCCTCGCGGATCAGCGAGGCGTCCCCGAACGCGTGGATGCGGGCCGCCCGCATCGTGGGCGGCGCGGGGGGCACGTCGCGGAAGGCGTCGGCGTGCTCCGCCACCCACTCGCGGAACGTGCTCGCCGGGACCTTCGTGACCTCCTCGACCGTCGAGGTGACCGGCACCGGCTCGGTCACCAGCCCGGCCTGGGCCCGCAGCACCTCGTCCACCACGCCGGCCGGCCAGCCCTCGGCTGGCAGGCCGGCGCGGGCCCGCTCCGGCGGGAGCTCCTCCCAGCGGGCCGGGATCCCGGTGGCCTCGGAGATGATCCGCACCTGGTCGGCCTGCGAGATCGTCTCGGGCCCCGTCAGGTGAAGGGCCGCGCCGTGGTGCCCCTCGTCCAGCAGCGCCCGTACGGCCACGGCCGCGATGTCCCGCTCGTGCACCGGCGGCATGGCGGCCGCCCCGTAGGCACCGCGTACCACTCCGGCCCTGACCTGCCGGGCCCACCGCAGCGCGTTGGCCGCGAAGGCGTGCGGGCGCAGGAACGTCCACTCCCGGGCCGACCCCTCGATCAGCCGCTCGATCTCGCGCTCGTGATCGCGCCGCGCGGCGGAGGACAGGTAGACCACCCGCCGCGCCTGCCCGGCGATGGCCGCCACCACCTCCCGCGCGCCCTCGGCCGTGGCGAACGGCCACACCAGCAGCACGGCGCTCACCCCGTCCAGCGGCAGCGAACCCGGGTCCCGCAGATCGCCCGTGCTGCTGCTCAGGGCCACGACCTCGGCCCCCTCCCGCCGCAACAGCGCCACCGCGTGCCGTCCGACCGTGCCGGTCGCCCCGGTCACCAGAATCCGTCCCACAGTCGCTCCCCTTTCCTCTCCTGGAACCGTAGGGGAGCGCTGAGAGATGGCCAATGCGCTGATGTCTTCCATTCATACGCCAGCGTCTTTCGAGTTAGAGTTCTCGTGTGGATGTGCTCAGCGACGTGATCGCCATCATGCGCACCGGGCGGCCCCGCTCGGCGCGCGTCGAGTGGCGTGCCCCCTGGGGCCAGCGATTCCCCGCCTCGCCCGGGTCGGCCGCGTTCCAGGTGGTCCTGCAGGGGTCGGGCTGGCTGCTGCCGCCGGGGAGCCCGCCGGTCATGCTGTCCGCCGGCGACGTGGTCTTCTTCCCGTACGGGCACGGCTACGCGATGGCCGACAGCCCGGGCACGCCGGTGGCCGAGCCGGAGTGCGACCCGGCCGAGGACGCCGAGCTGTTCGCCTCCGCGTCGATCGGCGGGCAGGGCCCGGCCACGGTGCTGCTGTGCGGCGGCTACCGGCTCGACCCGAGCCGGGCGCACCCGCTGCTGCGGGACCTGCCCGAGATGATCCACCTGCCGGCCGGCCCCGGGCTCCACCCCGAGGTGCGTGCCGCCGTCGACCTGCTGGGCGCCGAGATCCACCATCCCCGGCTGGGCGCCGACACGATCGTCTCGTCCCTGCTCGACACCCTGCTGCTGTACATCCTGCGGGCGTGGTTCACGGCCGAGCACGGGCACTGCGAGGTCTCCGGCTGGTCGGCGGCGCTGGCCGACGCGGAGATCAGCACGGCGCTCGACGCCATGCACCGCGACCCGGCCCACCCGTGGACCGTGGCCGAGCTCGGGTCGCGGGCGGGGCTGTCGCGGGCGGCGTTCGCGCGCCGGTTCGCCACGCTGGTGGGGCAGCCGCCGCTGGCGTACCTCACGTGGTGGCGGCTGGCTTCCGGCGCCCGGCTGCTGAAGGAGACGGACGCGCCGCTGAGCGAGATCGCCGCCCAGGTGGGCTACGGGTCGGAGTTCGCCTTCGCCAACGCGTTCAAGCGGGAATACGGCATGGCGCCGGGCCGCTACCGGCGCGACGGCTGCCCGGCACCGGCGGCCTGACGGCCGGCCCGCGGATCCGGATCCGGGTCAGCCTCGTTCGCCCGGTACGACCAGGCCGGTCTCGTATGCGGTGACGACGGCCTGGGTCCTGTCGCGCAGGCCGAGCTTGTTCAGCACGCGGCTCACGTGGGTCTTGACCGTCTCCTCCGTGACGATCAGCCGGGCGGCGATCTCGGGATTGGACAGGCCCTCCGCGACCAGGCGCAGGACCTGCGTCTCGCGCGGGGTGAGCGTGGACAGCGTCCTGGCCGGCGGGCGGGGGCTCAGCCGGGCGAACTCGCTGATGAGGCGCCGGGTCACGGCTGGGGCCAGCAGCGCCTCCCCGGCGGCGATCACGCGTACGGCGTCGAAGAGGCGCTCGGCGGTGACGTCCTTGAGCAGGAAGCCGCTGGCGCCGGCCCGGAGGGCGTCGTAGACGTACTCGTCGAGGTCGAACGTGGTCAGGATGAGCACCCGCGGCCCCTCGGGACCCGCCAGCAGCCGGGTGGCCTCGATGCCGCCCATGCCGGGCATGCGTACGTCCATGAGCACGACGTCCGGTGACACCTCGCGGCAGACCCGGACCGCCTCGGCCCCGTCGGCGGCGGTGCCGGCCACCTCGAAGTCCGGCTGGGTGTCGAGCAGCTCGGCGAACCCGGTGCGCACGACCAGGTGATCGTCGGCGATCACCACCCGGATCGTGGCCCTCATGCGGCGCTCTTCCCGGGCAGCCGGGCCTCGACCAGGAAACCGCCGCCGGGTGCGGGGCCGGTGCGCAGCTCGCCCCCGACCGCCGTCGCCCGCTCCCGCATCCCGGACAGCCCGTGCCCACCCCCCACCTCCGCGCCATCCGCCCCCGTGCCGCGTGGGCCCGGGCCGTTGTCGCGGACGGCCAGGTGCAGGGTGTCGCCGGTGTAGTCCAGCTCCACGTCCACGGCGGCGCCCGGCGCGTGCCGCCGGGCGTTGGTGAGCGCCTCCTGGACGATCCGGTACGCCGCCAGCTCCACCCCTGGATCGAGCTCGACCGGCGCGCCGCGCAGGATCAGCCGCACGCCGCTCCCCGACGCCTCCCGCGCCTCGTCGAGCAGCTCGTTGAGCTCGTCGAGCCGCAGGCCGGGCTGCGGGCGCCAGGTCGGCTCCGCCTCGGCGTCCTCGCGCAGCACGCCGAGCAGCCGCCGCATCTCCGTCAGCGCGGCCCTGGCGGTGTCGCCGATCGCGGACAGCCGCTCCGCCCCGGCCGCGGGCATGCCGGGGACCGCCAGCCTGGCCGTCTCGGCCTGCACGGCGACCATGGAGATGTGGTGCGCCACGACGTCGTGCAGCTCCCTGGCGATGCGGGCGCGCTCGCCGCGGGCCGCGTGCTCCAGCAGGCTGTCGGCGATGACCTGCCGGGCGGCGGTGTCGGTCCTGGCCTGGCCGCGGGCACGGCGGGCGATCCCGGCCAGCGCCGCCGCCGGGACCAGGCAGGCCAGCAGCAGCATGAGCAGGCGGGTCGTGCCTCCGGGCAGGCCGGCGCGTTCGAGCGCCACCGCCAGCAGCGGGTAGGGGACGGTGATGAGCACGGCCCGCCACGCCGCACCGCCGAGCCGGTAGGCCGCGACGAGCTGCGCCACCAGACCGGCCGCGGTGAAGGTGTGGAAGGCGCCGATCGACAGCAGGCTCGCCCCCGTGACCAGCAGCCCGGCCACGGCCGGCTGGTTCCACAGCAGGACGAGGGGCAGCGTGGTGGCCAGCGCGAGCAGCGGGAAGATCACGACCTGTGGAATCGCGCCGCCGCCGCCGGCTTGCGGGGCCGGGGCATCGCCGGGCTGTGCGGCCGGGACGCCGCCGGGTTGCGAGGTCTGGTCGCCGGCCGGTGCCGCGACCGTCTCCGAGAACGACAGGCTCGACGCGTGCCCGGACTGCGCGATCGACTCGGCCACGGCGAGCAGTGTCAGCAGCGCGACGATCACGATCGGCAGGTAGGGGACGATCCACCCCACCGGCCCCGCCCACCTGCCACGCCGGTCGTACTCCACGGCCATCATTGTTTCCCGCCGTCCCCCTGTCTGGCATCCCTCGTACGAGGGACGGGTTCTCGCTGGCACGAGCGACGGCGAGGATCGCTCCCCGGCGTGACGATCGTGCCCGCCACCGCTGCCTAGTCTGCCTGGCATGGAAGCGACCATCGAAGTCAGCGGGCTGCGCAAGCGGTTCGGAGGGACGACGGCGCTGGACGGGATGACGTTCAGCGTCCTGCCGGGGCAGGTGACCGGGTTCGTCGGGCCGAACGGCGCGGGCAAGTCCACGACGATGCGGGTGGTGCTCGGCCTGGACGCGCCCGACGAGGGCCGGGCGCTGGTGGGCGGGCGGCCGTACCGGAGCCTGCGCCGCCCACTGAGCCACGTCGGCGCGCTGCTCGACGCCGCCGCGCTGCAGCCGAGCCGTACCGCGCGTAACCACCTGCTGTGGCTGGCCCACTCCCAGGGTCTGGGGGCCCGGCGCGTGGACGAGGTGCTGGAGCAGGTGGGGCTGGCCACGGCCGCGCGGCGCCGGGCCGGCGGCTACTCGCTGGGCATGCGCCAGCGGCTGGGGATCGCCGCCGCGCTGCTCGGCGACCCGCCGGTGCTCATGCTGGACGAGCCGTTCAACGGGCTCGACCCCGAGGGCATCGTGTGGATCCGCGGCTTCCTGCGGTCGCTGGCCGCCGAGGGCCGCGCCGTACTCGTCTCCAGCCACCTGATGAGCGAGCTGCAGGACACCGCCGGCCATCTCGTGGTGGTGGGCCGCGGCCGGGTCGTCGCGGACGTCGGGGTGGACGAGCTGATCACCTCGGCGTCCCGCGACCGGGTGACACTGCGTACGGGGGCACGCTCGGCGGCCATGTCGGCCCTGGCCCGGGCCGGGGCCACGGTGGCGGCCGGCGAGCGGGACGCGCTGGTCGTCTCCGGCCTGCCCGCGGGGGAGATCGTGCGGCTGCTCGGGGCGGAGTCGGTGCCCTTCTCCGAGGTGAGCGCCCATCGGGCGACTCTGGAGGAGGCGTACCTGGATCTCACCAGGGACGCCGTGGAGTTCCGGGGAGCGGCGCGATGACCCGCCTGCTGCGCGCCGAGTGGACCAAGCTCAGGACGGTACGCGGGTGGGTGGCCGGCCTGGTGGCCTCCTCGCTGCTCATCGTGGGGCTCGGCCTGCTCTTCGCCACCGCCAGCAACTCCTCGTGCAGCCAGGGCCCGATCGAGGTGCCCTGTCCCTGGCCCACGCTGGGCCCGAACGGCGTGGCCGTCGACGACCGGTTCTACTTCGTCAGCCAGGAGCTGAACGGGAACGGGTTCATCACCGCCCGCGTGACCTCCATGAGCGGCCAGATCCGTCTGCCCGACGAGACCCCGGGCGTGCGGAATGTCGTCTCCGGCGTCGTGCCGTGGGCGAAGGCCGGGGTGATGGTCAAGGAGAGCGCCGAGCCGGGGGCCGCGTACGCCGCGGTGATGGTCACGGGCGCGCACGGCGTGCGCATGCAGCACGACTTCACCGAGGACGTCGCCGGCGGCCCCGAGGGCGCGTCCGCGGGAGCCCCGCGCTGGTTGCGGCTGACCCGCGCCGCCGACACGATCATCGGCGAGGAGTCGCGCGACGGCAGGACGTGGACCAGGATCGGCACCGCCCGCCTGGAAGGGCTGCCGGCCAAGGTACGCATCGGCCTGTTCGCCGCCTCCCCGGGTGACGTCCGGGTGACGCGGAACCCGCTCGGCGGATCGGCGGCGGCCTCGCGCTTCACCGAGGTCACCGCGGTCATGGACCAGGTAGGCGTGCGCGGCGTGGCGCCCGGCGGCACGTGGCGCCGGGACGACATCGGCGCCGACGTGAACCCGGACGGGAACGTGCATCACCCCGGCACGCACATCCGGCACGGCGGCACGTTCGCCGTCACGGGGACCGGCGACATCGCCCCGAACACACACGAGGGCACCATCGAGCGCGCGCTGACCGGCACGCTGGTCGCGCTCATCGTGGTGATCGTGGTGGCGGTGCTGTTCGTCACGGCGGAGTACCGGCGGGGGCTGATCCGCACCACGCTGCTGGCCAGTCCGCGGCGCGGCCGGGTGCTGGTGGCCAAGGCGGCCGTGGTGGGGGCGGCCACGTTCGTGGCCGGGCTGGCGGCCACCGCCGTCACGATCCCGGTCGCCCGCGGGATCCTGCGCGGCAACGGCATCTTCACCCTTCCGGTGAGCACGCTGACCGAGGTGCGGGTGATCGCGGGCGTCGCGGCCCTGCTCGCCGTGGCCGCCGTCCTCGCCCTCGCCCTCGGCGCGCTCTTCCGGCGCAGCTCGATGGCGGTCATCGTGGCGATCCTGGCGCTGGTCGTGCCGTACGTGCTGGCGACCGCGTCCATCCTGCCGGACGAGGCGTCGCGGTGGCTGCTGCGGCTCACCCCCGCCGCCGGCTTCGCGATCCAGCAGAGCATCCCGGAGTACGCGCAGGTGATCTCGCACTACGCGCCGGCGTCCGGCTACTACCCGCTGCCGCCGTGGGGCGGGTTCGCCGTGCTGTGCGCGTACGCGGCTCTCGCCCTCGGCCTGGCCGTCCAGCGGCTGAACCGGAGGGACGCGTGAGGCGGGAACTGCACGCGGAGTGGACGAAGCTGCGCACGGTGGCGGCTCCCGGCCTGCTGCTGCTCGGGGCGGTCGTGCTGACCGTGGCCGGGAGCGCGGTCGCGGCCGCCGTCATGACGTGCCCGTCGGCGGGCTGCGGGCAGGACGCGGCCCGGATCAGCCTCTTCGGGGTGCAGATCGGCCAGGGGCTGGTCGCGCTGCTGGCCGTGGTGGCGGTCTGCGGGGAGTACGGCACGGGGATGATCCGGACGAGCCTCACCGCGATGCCGCGCCGGATCGCCGGGCTGGCGGTCAGGGCGGGCCTGCTCGCCGGGCTGACGGCGGCCGCCGGCACCGTGGCCGTGCTCGGGTCCGTGCTGGCGGGGCGGCTGCTGCTGCCCGGCAACGGCTTCACCCCCGAGCACGGCCATCCGCCGCTGTCGCTGCTCGACGGGCCCACGCTGCGCGCGGCGGCCGGCTCCGTGCTCTATCTCGTGCTGGTCGCGCTGATCAGCCTGGGGGTGGCGACGGCCGTACGCGACTCGGCGGCGGCCACCGGGGCCGTGCTGGGGCTGCTCTACCTCTTCCCGCTCGTCGTCCTCATGGTCAGGAACCAGGACCTGCAGCTGATGCTGTGGCGGCTCTCGCCGATGAACGCCGGGCTGGCCGTCCAGGCCACCACGAGCCTGCCGAGCATGCTCATCGGCCCGTGGGCCGGCCTCGGCGTGGTCGCCGCCTGGGCCGCGGCGGCGCTGGTGGGCGGCGGCCTGCTGCTCCGCTCGCGCGACGCCTGACGCGCAATTGTGCAGCCATAAAAGGGAAATGCCCATATTTAACGTGATTCGCTTATTAGGCCGGGACTTTGCTTGCCAAAACCTCTGTATGAGATGAATTCTCGGCGAACCTGGGTACGCGTCGATTTATGAGGACAAAACTTCGGGGAATTGTCGCCCTCGGCGTCGTTGTCGGCATCAGTTGCGGCCTGCCGGTCGCCGCCGCGGCGGACACGCCGGACACAACGGACACGGAAGCGGTGAAAGGGGTCGTGCTGCGGCCCGGAGACCGCGGAGAGGCCGTCAGGCTGCTGCAGCGGCGGCTGCACGCCGGGCGCTACTACTACGGGCGGATCCATGGCGTGTACGACGAGCAGACCAAGCTCGCGGTGTGGGCGCTGCAGAAGAGCCGGCGGATGATGCCCCAGGGGGAGATCGGGCCGCAGGTGTGGAAGGCGCTCGACCGGCCGTTCCGCTGGCGCCCCCTGGTGCCGGAGGGCGGGCCGGACCGGGTCGAGATCAACCTGCGCGAGCAACTCCTCACCGTCTACCGTGACCGCAGGCCCGTGCTCTTCTCGCACATCTCCTCCGGCGCGGAGGTGCGTTACTGCAAGGACGGGCGCTGCGGGAACGCGATCACGCCGGTCGGGAACTTCCGCGTGTCGCGGCGGGCGCCGGGCTGGACGACGGGGCGGCTGGGGTCGATGTTCAATTCGCTGTACTTCACCGGTGGCATCGCCATGCACGGCTCGACCAGGGTGCCGCTGCGCCCGGCCTCCCACGGGTGCGTACGCCTGCCGATCGAGACCTCCAAGCGCCTGTACGAGATCGTGAAGATCGGCGAACCCGTGTACGTCCGGGGCGGGTTCGACTGGTCTAGAGACCGTGCGGCAGGCGGAACACGCGATCGGGATCGTAGGTAGCCTTCACCTCCGCCAGCCGCGCGGCGTTCGACCCGTAGTACGCGCTCCGCCAATTTCCTAAATCCGGGTCAATGTAATTCACATAGGCGTGATCCCCGAAATATCGGGACATGTCGCCATGCAAACCACGCAACCAGCTCCGACCCATCCCTTCCGCGTAATACTGCACGCTGAAAAGCGCCGCCCGATGGGGAAACGCCGTGGCCGACGGGCTGACCCGGCCGATCGCCCCGCCCATGGCGTCCATCAGCACCGAGTGCCGCCCGCCGCGTGCCACTCCGTTCACCAGCGCCCGCACGCCGTCCGCCGGCAACCTCCGGTAGGCCAGGTGCGACCTGGCCGAGAACGCCGCCCGCGGCATCCGCCGGCACTCGGCCACCGACATCGACGAGCAGCCCGCCATGATCTTCATGGCGTCCAGGTAGGAGGTCGTGCGCACCGAGCGGGACGACGGCCGGCCGATCCCGGCGACGAGCGGGGCCAGCAGCCGGTCCAGCGCGGACCTGGGCCCGAGGTGGACGCCGCCGATCTGCACGTCCAGCCCGCTCGCCGAGCGCGTCAGGTGCAGCGACGACCACAGCTCGTCCGGGGCGGACGGCCCCCACGACTGCCACGCCCGCACCGCCCGGGCCGCCTTCGCCCACGGCCAGTGCAGGAAGAACACGGTGAGGTCGCCGGCCGGGTGCGTCCTGAACGTGCAGGACACCGCCACGCCGAAGTTGCCGCCGCCACCGCCCCTGCAGGCCCAGTAGAGCCCGGCGTGGTGCCCGGCGTCGCAGGTCAGCAGCCGGCCGTCGGCCGTGACCACGCGTACCGACTCAAGGACGTCACACGTGAGCCCGTACTTCCTGGACACCACGCCGATGCCCCCGCCCAGCGTGAGCCCCGCGATCCCGACGGTCGGGCAGGAGCCCGCGGGGATGCTCACGCCACGGCGGGCGAGGCGGTCGTAGACGTCGATGAGCTTGGCGCCCGCGCCGATCGTGGCCCGGCCGCCGGAGTAGGCGACCGAGCTCATCCTGGACACGTCGATCACCAGCCCGGTGCCGGTGGACCAGCCCGCGTACGAGTGGCCGCCCGAGCGGCTGGTGACCCGCACGCCGGCGGCCCGCGCGAAGGCCAGGCACGCCGAGACGTCCGCCGGGTTCGCGCAGTAGGCGACCGCCTGCGGCCTGATCCCGTCGTAGGCCGGGTTGTACAGGCGGCGGGCGGCGGCGTATCCGGCATCCCCCGGCAGCACGAGCGTGCCCGCCAGCCGCCTCCGCAACCTGGCCCAGTCGGGCGGTGGCCCAGCGAGAGCAGGTGCCGGTGCGGAGAGTGCCAGCGGGGTGAGCGCGGTGGCGTGCAGGAAATCCCGGCGGTTCATGGGCTGTCTTCCCGTAGAACGTGTGAACCATGGGTGAGACGCGCCGGAGATCCGCCGGGTTGGTCACATATGCATCACTTCGGGATCACCCGGCCGTCCCTCCGACTCTCGTGATCCGTGTGACGCCGCCCACCCGGCTGAGCCGTGGCGCGCTCTCCCCGGCCTTCTTGAGCACTCCGTCCTTGACCAGCCGCAGCGGCGATCCGGCGGGCTGGGGGCCGTCGCCGGTGGTCTGCGCCAGCCGCAGGGCCAGCGCCGGGCACATGTCGACCGCCCGCCGCGCTTCCCTGGCCATGAACCCGGGGATCTTCCTGAACGAGGGGAACCCGTAGTCGTCCAGGTCCACGAACTCGGGCAGCAGGTGCGCGCACAGCCCGTGCCCCTGGCAGCGGGACCAGTCGACCTCCAGCCGGAACTCGGCCTCGGCCTCGCGCTCCGGCATCGGCAGCACGCCGCGGACCGGCCGGCCGCAGGAGCCGTGCTCCAGGTGGGTGGCGATCTCGGTCTCGAACGCGTCCAGCGCCGACAGCACGAACTTGGCCGTCCCGTCGGGGTGGAAGCAGGCGCCGCGGCGCTCGACGACGCGTACGGAGCGGCGTACCGCGTCCACCGAGCCCGTGCCCTCGGCCAGGGCGCAGATGGCCCGGGCCACGTCGGGCAGCCCGAGCCGGCAGGGGCCGCACTGGCCGGCCGACTCGGCCGCCAGGTACGAGGCAACCCTGGCGGCCTCGCCCAGCGGGCACGTGGACTCGCCGAGCGGGACGATGATGCCGGCCCCCAGAGTGGCGCCGGCCATCTTCATGCCCTCGCGCGAGATCACGGCCGTCTCGGCGACCTCCGCCGACAGCCACGCGCCGTGGTAGCCGCCGACGAGCACGCCGTCGCCGGCCTCCGCCTCGCACAGCGCGAGCACGTCGGCCAGCAGGGTGCCCGTGGGCGTCTCGATGACCGCGCCGTGGGCCGCGCCGCCGCTGACGGTGAGCAGGATCGTGCCCGGCTCCTTGCTGGTGCCCACCTCGGCGTACTTCTCCGGCCCGTACTCGGCCAGCAGCGCGAACTGCGCGTACGTCTCCGTGTTGGACAGCAGCGTCGGCAGCCCGTCCACGCCGCTCGTCGCGGCCCGCTTCTTCCTGCCCGGCGGGATGCCCTCCTCCCCGTTGACGGCGCGCACGAGCGCGCCGCCCTCGCCGGAGATGAACCGCTCCTTGATCCCGACCACCCGGATCGGGACGCGGCTCTCCGCGCCGCCGGAGATGTTGGCCGCGCGGCGCTCGGCCACGGCGGCCGCGACGGACGCCTCGGCGACCTCGCCACCGGCCGTGGCGACGACCACCTCGCGGGCGCCCAGCGCCTCGGCCGCCAGCACCGCCCCGTCCAGCACCAGGTGCGGGTTGCGGGTGAGGAGCATGGCGTCCTTGGAGCTGGCCGGCTCGCCCTCGGCGCCGTTGACCAGCACGACGCTCTCTCCGGAGCCGGCCGCGTCGGCCACGGCCTTCAACTTCCGGGCGAACGGGAACGCCGCACCGCCCCGGCCACGCATGTCCACCTCGTTGGCGTACGACATGAGCTCGCCCAGTTCCCGCGGCTCCACGACGCCGTGGAGTGTGCGGTGAGCGGGCAGGTCGAGCCGGCGGCAGTGGTCGAGCCCGGCGGTGAGCCGGGCCGGACCCATGCGTAAGACCCGTGGCACTCGAGCCGGAATCACGGCCTCTCCCTTGGGATCGTGAGCAGGGGGACTGCGAGCGGGCTCATCCGGCCTCCCGATATCTGCGCCGGGCCTCGGCGAGGCTCACGGGTGCGTTGGCGGCCGTCGCCGTCGCCGCCGCGGCGCCGGCCGGGACAGGCCGGGCCTTCTGAGGACGTTCTGACGGGACTCCCACGGCGGCGGCGGCGGTCACCGCGGGTCCTGCGACCTTCTCGGGTATGACGGGTGGCCGGCGCACGGTCGCCAGCACGCGGACGATCAGCGCGCCGCCGACCGCCGCCAGGCAGGCCACGTAGGACCAGGCCACCCAACCGGCCGGCGGGCGGCCGGCCGTCAATCCGTGCATGATGGCGACGGGCCAGGCCACGTACGCGGCGGAGTGCAAGATCCGCCACATCCACGGCCTGCTCCGCACCGCGAACCGGCCTCTGACCATTCCCGTCGCCACGGCCACGACCATCAGGTCGAAGGCCAGCGCGCCGAGCCCCACGTAGATTCCGGCGACCGGCACGACCGCAGCCCCCAGCGGTACGTGCCCCAGGCTGATCATGAGCGTGATGTGCGTGACCAGGTACGCCAGCCCGATGAGCGCGGTGGCCCGGTGAGCGAGCTGGGCCCTGACCCGGTTGGCCGGTGTCAGGAAGACGCGTTCGGTGGTCAGCAGGCCGAGCGCGACGGTCGCGGTCAGCAGCACCAGGGCGAACACGCCGGCGTAGAACTCGAGGAAGCCGATGCCTTGGCCGAGCAGCCCGATCCCGCGCTCCGTCCTGGTCAGTGCGAACACCGACAGCACGATCGCGGCGATCGAGGCACTCGCCCCCAGCCGGACATTCCTGGTGTCCAGCTTGGTGGGGGCGTGCCGAGGGCTTCGTCTGTGGAGCATGTATTTCCCTCCAAGGTCGAGTGAGGGTGCGACTCGGAAGGCTGGGTGCCCGTGCGGGCAGGTGTTCAGATCAGCAACGGCGACCCCGGTTGATGCATGAGACGACGAACTGCATCAGCCGGTCGGGCATCACATTGGCGAAGTCCGCGTGGTCGGTGACCGGGTTGTGCTTCTGTTCCGGGAAGGCGTCCAGGGCGTACGACGGACCCTGAGGCACGGAGTACGTGAGGGTCATGCGAAGTTGCGGAATCGCCCTGGTGCCCTGCGGGCAGGCACCACTCTGGTCGGGGAAGACCACGTGCGTGCGGTGATTGGCGCTGTCGGTGTTCTGGCCGTCCCAGCAGCTAGGGAAGTCCAGAATACGGAGCACCTGGCTGCCGCGCGGGCAAAGCGGGTATTTGTCGGGAGTTATGCGGTTTTGGAATCCCGTGCAGCTCCACGCCGCGCGGGCGTTCGCGCCGCCGTTCGTCGCGGCCTTGGCGTCACCCATGATCAGCCTGAGGAACCTCGGCATGGCGACGACCCTGGAGGTGGCGTTGCCGCGGAACTGCAGCGTCACGGCGCGGGCACGCAGCACCTGGCCGACGTTGCCGTCCGGGTCATTGGCGTTCGCGTCCGACTTGCGGTCCCTGAGCACGGGCCAGAAGTACGTGGACTTGTCGCCCAGCCGGCAGGTCGTGCCCGCCGCCGCCAGGCTCTCGTCGGTGGAGAACGCGTCCGTCGACAGGTTGCCCACGTAGTCGTGCAGGTGGTGCGCCCCGTTGCTCACACCGGGGGCGACGATGAAGTTGTCCGGGTTGTTGTGGCCGTTGCGGTTCGTACCGCACTGGGAGACGAACGTGCCGCGCGAGCCGTTCCTGCCGATCCGCGGGTTGAGCAGACCGCCGTTGCCCTGCACCTGGCGGATGTCCACGAAGTCCTCGGGGAACGGGCCCAGGTCGGCGCACTCTTCCTCGGCGCCGCCGGTCCCGGTGGGGGAGGGCGAGGGGGATCCCGTGGGGCTCTGCGAAGGCGATGCCGTGCCCCCGTCATCGGGGTTCTGGCTGGGGTTCGGGCTCGGGGACTGGTTGCCGTTGTTGCCGCCGCGACGGCGGGACTGGACCGTGGGGCTCTCCTCCGGCGCGGCCTCGGGGGCCTCCGCCTCCGGCGACTGGCCGTCAGGGGACTGGGCCTCGGGGGACTGCGCGGGGTCCAGCGCGATGCCGCCGCCCTGGGGCGCCTGCTGGTCGCCCTCCTGCTGATCGGTGTTCTGCTCGGGCGCCTGCTGCTGCTGGTCCTGCTGCTGGCCCTGCTGGTCCTGGCCCTGCTCGTCCTGCTGCTGGCCCTGGTCCTGTTCCTGGTTCTGATCCTGGTTCTGGTCCTGCTGCTGGGACTGCCGCGCCTGGGGCGTCTGTGTCGCCTCGGCGGGGTCGCAGTGGTCGGCGAGGGCCGGGGTGCCCACGCCTATGACAGCCGCGGACACCAGGCCGCCGGCCGCCACGGCCAGGGCGGACACGGCCGCGGCCATGCGTCTGGATCTCCTCATGTGTGTCTCCTCTTTTCGACCGCCATTGCGACGGGTGGAGCGGGTGAGGGCGTCGGGGGTTCGGGCAACTGGCTGTGGTCGACCAGTCCGGTGGACTCCAGGTACGCCATGTGGCGCATCACGTAGTTGATGCCTTCCGCGGCGAACTTCCTGATCTCGGAGTTACGCGTCCCGGACCGTACGCCCGCCACGACGGTGAAGACCTTGCCGTGCGCGGCACGCAACAGGTTCGCGAAGTCCTTGTCGAAGGCCGGTCCGCTCTCCGACGCCAGCTGGGCCATCCAGCGTTGCTGGTCGGGATTGGGCTCATCCGGCAGGGCCACACCGAGCCTCTTGGCGACCTGCCGGGTCAGCAGGTCGAGCTCCATGTGCTCCTTCATGATGAGCTGGCCGACTTCCTTCACGCGTTGGGACTCGGCGCGGGTCTTGGCGTACTCGCCGACGGGCATCTCCCACAGCCCGGCCTGGCGTACCTTGACCAGCAGGTCGCGGTCGGCGGCCGTGAGCGGCCCCGACGACGTCTGTGTCCACTGGGCGGCCGCGGGGTCGATCGCCGGCGGCATGACCAGCACGATCGTCACGGCGGCGGCTACGACGAAGCCGCCGAGCATGAACAGCTCGCCGCGCAAAAGCCTGTGCATGGTCGGAGGTACGCGGGCCTACCGGCTGGGGTTCACGTATGGCCGGAGATAGTTAGAAATGACTGGAGTTATCGGAGTGGCTACCGCTTGGATAACGAAGGTGTAAAGATGTGCCCCGTGCTAGGTCACCTCGACGGCAGGTTCGAGAGTGCGGATGCCGAGGCGGAGCATCGCATCGCGGTGCTTTACCAGGAGTTCGGCGGCCCTCTGCTGCGACACGTCCGCAAATCCACAGGTAATGACCTTCAGTGGGCCGAAGACGTCGTGCAGGAGACGCTCGTCCGGGCCTGGCGGAACTCGGCAAGACTGCAATGGGAACCAAGCCTCATATGGGCGTGGCTACTGACAGTGGCCCGCCGCATTGTCATTGATGGTCGTCGGCGGAAGAGCGTCCGGCCGCAGGAGGTCGAGCCGCCCGAAGTCGACATGATGTCGGTGCCAGATGGGTCGGAGCGAGCGTTGTCGGCGATGGTCGTCGCGGACGCTCTCCGATCCCTGTCCGAAGAACACCGCGAAGTCATTGAGCAGACCTACCTCCGAGACCGTACGATAAGTGAAGCGGCGGAGATTCTGGGGATCCCGCCGGGCACGGTGAAGTCCCGGCTCTACTACGGGATCCGGGCTCTCCGCGAGCTGCTGCGGGACAAGGGGGTAGCCGGCTGATGCATGACGGGGTGGCCGCCTACGTCCTCGGCGTCCTCGATGAAGAGGAGCACGAGGCCTTCGAGCGCCACCTCGACACATGCGAGCGCTGCCAGGCGGAGCTGATTGAGCTTGCCGAGCTGCCGGATCAGCTCGACGAGCTCAAGAACGACCCCTCCTCGACTTCCGGCGACGATCCCCCGATGTCGATGTCACGTTGACGTCTGTGCCCTTTTCGGGTGATATCGGTACGGCGAGGCGTTGCGCCCGGCCATGCGTGGCCGGGCGGTCAGGGGGAGGTGTTCGGTGGGCATCGACGGTGATGCGCCCGGGCCCCCGCGTCGGCAGTTCGGCGAGGAAGGCGGCCGGCTGTCGTACGGCGGCTATCTTCGCCTGCCCGAGCTCCTCGCCCAGCAGCAGCCGCAGTCGCAGGCTCCTGACGAGCTGCTCTTCATCACCATCCACCAGGTCTACGAGCTGTGGTTCAAGCTGCTGCTCCACGAGCTGGAGGGTGCCCGCGAGGCGCTGTTCGCCGGCGAGCTCTGGCGTGCCAGGCACCTGTTCCGGCGGGTGCACTCGGTCGAGCGCGTGCTGATCGAGCAGGTCGAGGTCCTGGAGACGATGACGCCCCAGGACTTCCTGGAGTTCCGCGCCAAGCTGTCGCCCGCCAGCGGGTTCCAGTCGGTGCAGTTCCGGGAGCTGGAGTTCCTGTCGGGGCTGAAGGACGAGCGCTATCTCGGCACCTTCAGGCACGCCGGCGAGGAGGAGCTCGCCCGGCTGCGTCGCAGGCTCGCGGAGCCCACGCTGTGGGATGCTTATCTCACCGCCCTCTCCCAGCGTGGCCTGCCGGTCTCGGACGACGAGATCATGGGCTCGCTGCTGGCCGTGGCGAGGGACCGCGGGTCTTACGACGACCTGTGGCAACTGGCCGAGGACCTGCTGACGCACGACGAGACCGCCGCGCTGTGGCGGATGCGTCATGTCCAGATGGTCGAACGCCAGATCGGCACCAAGTCGGGCACAGGCGGCTCGACAGGTGCCCCCTACCTGCGCGGTAGGACACGCCTGCACTACTTCCCGCTGCTGTGGGAACTTAGGGCCTGGCTATGAACAGCCATGGCGAACCCTCACAAAGGAGTGAGAGCGAAATGCCGCTCGACGAGGCCAAGGATGAGCTGCTCCAGCGAGCCGCCGAAAGTTGCGCGGTGAGCAGCGAGCACGTGAGCACCGAGGAGGCTCTGTCCTTCCTGCGCTTCTACTATCGACATGTCGCGCCGGAGGACCTGCTCGACCGCAACCCCGTTGACGTGTACGGCCCCGCGATGTCCCAGAGGCAGCTCGCCGAGGTCCGCCCGCAGGGCAGGGCGGTGGTCCGGGCCTACACCCCGACGCTGGAGGAGAACGGCTGGGACCCCGGCCACTCCGTGGTCGAGGTGGTCACCGACGACATGCCGTTCCTGGTCGACTCGGTCACGATGGAGCTCGACCGGCACGACCTGGGCATCCACCTGCTGGTCCACCCGCAGATGCGGGTGCGCCGCGACATGACGGGCCGGATGCTGGGCCGCGGCCAGGAGGACGTCACCGGCCAGATGCTGGTCGAGTCCTGGATCCACATCGAGATCGACCGCCAGGCCGACTCGGCGGCTCTCAAGGCCATCGAGGCCGACCTGCAGCGGGTGCTCTCCGACGTGCGCCACGCGGTCGAGGACTTCAGGAAGATGCGGGCGCTGGCCGTACAGACCGCCGAAGACCTGAGCATGAACCCGCCGCCGCTGGAGCCCGCGGAGGTCGAGGACAGCCTCGACCTGCTGCGCTGGCTCGCCGACGGGCATTTCACGTTCCTGGGCTACCGGGAATACCGCCTGGAGGACACCGACGAGGGCGAGGCGCTGCGCGCGCTGCCCGGGGCGGCCCTGGGCATCCTGCGCGACGACAAGGTGAGCTCCGAGAGCTTCGCGGCGCTGCCCGCCGAGGTGCGGGCCAAGGCGCGCGAGAAGCAGCTCATGATCATCACTAAGGCCAACTCCCGCGCCACCGTGCACCGGGCCACCTACCTGGACTACATCGGGGTGAAGCTGTTCTCGCCCGAGGGCGAGGTGATCGGGGAGCGGCGCTTCCTGGGCCTGCTCACGCACGTGGCCTACAACGAGTCGATCTCCCGGATCCCCGTGCTGCGGCGCAAGCTGGCCGACGTGCTCGACCAGGCCGGGCTGGCGCCCGACAGCCACGACGGCAAGGACCTCATCGAGATCCTGGAGACGTTCCCGCGTGACGAGCTGTTCCAGACCTCGGTCGACCAGCTCCTGCCGATCGCGATGGGCGTGCTGCGGCTGCGCGAGCGCAAGCAGGTCAAGCTGTTCCTGCGGCGCGACGACTACGGCCGCTACATCTCCTGCCTGATCTACCTGCCGCGCGACCGCTACACCACCAAGGTGCGGCTGAAGATGCAGGAAGTGCTGCTCAAGGCCCTGGGTGGCCGGTCGCTCGACTACAGCGCGATGATCGGCGAGTCGGTGCTGGCCCGGCTGCAGGTGGTCGTGCGGGGCGAGCGGGGCAGGCCGCTCCCGCCGCCGAGCGTGGACGTGGAGGAGCTGGAGGCGCGTCTGGCCGCCATCACCCGCTCCTGGGAGGACGACCTGGCCACCGCTCTGGGGGAGATGACCTCGGAGGAGGAGGCGCCGAAGCTCATCAGGCGGTACGCCTCCGCCTTCCCCGAGGGCTACAAGGCGGACTTCCCGCCCAAGGTGGCCGTGGTCGACCTCCGGCGGCTGGAGCAGCTCGTGGAGCGGGGCGACGGCGAGGAGGTCGGGATCAACCTCTACGAGCCGTACGACGCGGCCGAGGGGGAGCGGCGGCTCAAGATCTACAAGGTCGGCTCGCCCATCTCGCTGTCCCAGGCGCTGCCGCTGATCCAGCGGCTCGGCGTGGAGGTCGTGGACGAGCGGCCGTACGAGGTCGACCGGGACAACGACCCCGGCACCAAGAACGCCTGGATCTACGATTTCGGGCTCCGCTACACCCCCTCCGAAGACGTCGACAGGAACGACTTCAAGCGGCTCTTCCAGGACGGGCTCACCGCGCTGTGGCAGGGCCGGGTGCAGGCCGACGACTTCAACGCGCTCATCCTGGCGGCCGGGCTGACCTGGGAGCAGGTCGAGATCCTGCGGGTCTACGCCAAATACCTGCGGCAGGCCGGGAGCACGTTCTCGCAGCCGTACATGGAGCAGGTGCTCAAGGACAACGTGCGGCTGGCGCGGCTGCTGGTGCGGCTGTTCGAGGCCAAGCTCGACCCGCGGCGGGGCGAGGACGTGCGGGTGGACCTCGTGGAGGCGCTCACCGAGGAGATCCTCGGGGCGCTGGACGAGGTGGCCTCGCTGGACGAGGATCGGATCCTGCGGGCGTACCTGGAGATGATTCAGGCGACATTGCGCACTAATTACTTCCAAACTGTGGATGGGCGCCGCAAACCGTACATTTCGCTCAAGTTCGACCCTCAGGCCATCAGCGTGCTGCCGTTGCCGCGGCCGAAGTTCGAGATATTCGTGTACTCGCCCCGGGTCGAAGGCGTGCATCTCCGGTTCGGGAAAGTGGCGCGGGGCGGGTTGCGGTGGTCGGACCGGATGGAGGACTTCCGTACGGAGATTCTCGGCCTGGTGAAGGCACAGATGGTGAAAAATACCGTCATTGTGCCGACTGGGTCTAAAGGTGGATTTGTCGTTAAGCGTCCGCCCAAGTCCGGCACCCGCGAGGACCAGCTCGCCGAGGGCGTGGCGTGCTACCGGATGTTCATCTCCGGGCTGCTCGACATCACCGACAACCTCGTGGACGGCAAGGTCGTGCCACCGCCGGACGTCGTGCGGCACGACGGCGACGACACCTACCTCGTGGTCGCCGCCGACAAGGGCACCGCCACCTTCTCCGACATCGCCAACAGCGTGGCGAAGGAGTACGGCTTCTGGCTGGGCGACGCCTTCGCCTCCGGCGGCTCGATCGGCTACGACCACAAGGCCATGGGCATCACCGCCCGGGGCGCCTGGGAGTCGGTCAGGTACCACTTCCGCACCACGGGCGTCGACGTGCAGAACACCGACTTCACCGTGGTCGGGATCGGCGACATGTCGGGTGACGTGTTCGGCAACGGCATGCTGCTGTCGGAGCACATCCGGCTGGTCGCCGCGTTCGACCACCGGCACATCTTCGTGGACCCGTCGCCCGACGCCGCCCGCTCGTTCGCGGAGCGGCAGCGGCTGTTCGAGCTGCCGCGCAGCTCGTGGGAGGACTACGACGCCAAGCTGATCTCGGCCGGCGGCGGCGTCTTCCCGCGGACCGCCAAGTCCATCCAGATCACGCCCCAGATGCGCCAGGCGCTGGGCATCCCGTCGGGCGTCGCCTCGATGGCGCCGAACGACCTGATCAGCGCCATCCTGCGGGCCCCGGTCGACCTGCTGTGGAACGGCGGCATCGGCACCTACGTCAAGGCCGGCGCCGAGGCCAACTCCGACGTGGGCGACAAGGCCAACGACGGGCTCCGGGTCAACGCCTCCGAGCTGCGCTGCAAGGTCATCGGCGAGGGCGGCAACCTGGGCTTCACGCAGCTGGCCCGGATCGAGTTCGCGCTCAACGGCGGGCTGGTCAACACCGACTTCATCGACAACTCGGCCGGGGTGGACACCTCCGACCACGAGGTGAACATCAAGATCCTGCTCGACCAGGTCGTACGCGACGGGGAGCTGACCGACAAGCAGCGCAACCAGACCTTCACCTCGATGACCGACGAGGTCGCCGACCTGGTGCTGCGTGACAACTACGCGCAGAACGTGGTGCTGGCCGCGGCCCGTACGCAGGCCGTCGAGATGCTCCACATCCACGCCCGCTACCTGCGCAAGCTGGAGCGGGACGGGCTGGTGAACCGGGAGCTGGAGTTCCTGCCCTCGGACAAGACGCTGGCCGAGCGGCGGCAGGCCCGGCTGGGGCTGACCGCGCCGGAGTTCTCCGTGCTGCTGGCCTACACCAAGCTGGTGGCCGACGCCGAACTGCTGGGCTCCGACCTGCCCGACGACCCGTACCTGGCCTCGTGGCTGGTCTCCTACTTCCCGTCGGCGCTGCGGGAGCGGTTCCGCACGTACATGGACGAGCACCCGCTGCGCCGCGAGATCATCACCACCTGCGTGGTGAACGAGCTGGTCAACTCGGCGGGCACCACGTTCATGTTCCGCTTCGGGGAGGAGACCGGGGCCTCGACGCCCGACATCGTGCGGGCGTACCTGGTGGCGCGGGAGGTCTTCGATCTGCCGAGCTTCTACCGGGCCGTGGAGTCGCTGGACAACAAGGTGAGCACGGACGTCCAGATCGCCATGCTGCTGGAGGCCCGCAAGCTGGCCGAGCGCGGCGCCCGCTGGCTCCTGGTCAACCGCCGGCCGCCGCTGGACCTGGCCGGGTCCGTCAGCTTCTTCGTCAAGGGGGTCAACGGCCTCGTCGCCCACATCCCGAAGCTGCTGACCGGGCCCGACATCGCGGCCTACGAGGAGCGCCGGGACTCGTTCGCGGCCCGCGGGGTGCCGATGGAGCTGGCCGAGCGGGTGGCCGCGATGGTGCCGGCGTACTCGACGCTGGACCTGGTGGAGATCTCGTCCCTGACGGGGCGGCCGGTCAACGAGGTGGCGGAGGTGTACTTCGACCTGGCCGACCGGCTGCAGCTGGCCCGGCTGCGGGAGCGGGTCATCGCGCTGCCGAGGGACAACCGGTGGAACTCCATCGCGCGTTCGGCCCTGCGCGACGACCTGTACGCCGCGCACGCCTCGCTGACGCGCGACGTGCTGGCGCACAGCAAGCCGGGGCTGCCGCCGGAGGAGCGGCTGGCGCGGTGGTCGGAGACCAACTCGGCGGCGGTGTCCCGGGCCCGGCAGACGCTGTCGGAGATCTGGGAGAGCGACAACTTCGATCTCGCCACGCTGTCGGTCGCGTTGCGCGCCATCCGCACGCTCGTCGCCGCCAGCAACCTCCCCCACACGGAGGCATAGTCACGGAGGCATAGTCACGCGCCGCCGGGGCCGGCCACCCGCCGGCCCTTCAGGCGGCTTTCCTTTACGCGCTGCCGGGGTGGGCCAACCGCCGACCTTGGCTCGCGTCCGTCCAGGGGAACGCCCGCTGACCGGTCAGTGGCGCGCCGCCGTTACGGAGCGCACCGCCGGCCGGGTTCCGTGGCACACGAAGCCCGGCGACTCCACCAAAGGTGACAGGGGGGTCGGTCACTGGCCGGAGGCGCGGGTCAGGGCGCCGTCGTGGGCGATGACCGGGGCGGCGGCGGGGGTGGTGAGCGGGGGGACCGCGGTGGCGTACTGGTGCGTCTCGATCAGCTTGAGCGTGCGGCGCAGCACCGGCGTGGTGATGGCCCAGCGGGCCTGCTCCGGCACCGGGATGTAGTCGTCCTCGGCCGTCTTGGTCGTCGTGGTCGTCGTGCGGGTCAGCGAGTATTGGATCAGCGCCCCGCCGTCCTCGGTGCGCAGCGCGTAGACGGGATAGTTGTCGGCGCTGAAGATCGAGTCGTAGCTGAACCCGTCGTTCTTGGCCTTCTCCCGCTGCGAGGCGATCTGCTCGGCCACGTCGGTGGTGTAGGGCCCCGCCGCGAGCAGGCCGGCCGTGACCCCGGCCGTGCCCGTCTCGGCCACGCTGGCGTGCACGGGGCCGATGAACTGCGGGCTGATCGTGACGGTCTTGTCGTCGGGCGCAACGGCCGAGGCGTAGCCCTCGGCGTCGAGCTTGATCTTCGGCAGCTCCTGCCCCGGCAGGAGCTCGGCCGCGGAGCTGAGCCGCCAGCGATCGGACTTGGTGAACGTCAGCAGCGCCGGCCGCCCGTCGCGCGTCACCAGCGCGCTGAACCAGGGCGCCGGCTCGTCCGGGGCGAATCTGGGCACGTAGAGCGTCGGCGCGCCCCATCGGAAGCGCGGCGGCGCGTAACCGGTCGCCAGGAAGGCGGCCACGGCGATCTGCGACTGCCCGCCGGTGGTGACGTCGTTCTTGACCATGTCGAGCCGGCCCTCCAGGGGGCTCTTCACCCGCAGCGCGTCGTCGGTGGCGATGATCGCCGAGAACTCCTCGGCCGCCTCGGCCCGCGTGACGGCGGGCGGCGCGGGGGAGGGCGACGCGGTCGCGGAGGCCGCCGCGGCCGACCTGGTCGGCGCCGGTTGGGCATTGCCGGTGCAGGCGGTCACCGCGGCGAGCAGGCCGGCGGCGAGCGCCAGCACCCCTCGCCGACCGTATGCACGCACCTGGCCATGTTATTCGGGCCCGCGAGGGTCGCGTACCCTTGGGAGACGTGGCAGGCATCGATCCGGCAGAAGAGATCAACGAGCTCGCGGGCACGCTCCGCAGCATCCAGGACGTTCTCGACCTCGACGCTATGCGTAAGCAGATCGAGGAGCTGGAGCAGCAGGTTGCCGCCCCAGACCTGTGGGACGACCCCGAGCAGGCCCAGAAGGTCACCAGCAAGCTCTCCCACCTCCAGGGCGAGCTCAACCGTGTCGACGGCGTCGCGCGCCGGCTCGACGACCTGACGGTCCTCTACCAGCTCGCGGCCGAGGAAGGCGACGACGATACGCGCGCCGAGGCCGACAAGGAGCTCGAGTCCCTCAAGTCCGACATCGGCGCGCTGGAGGTGCGCACGCTGCTGTCGGGCGAATACGACGCCCGCGAGGCGCTCATCACGATCAACTCCCAGGCGGGCGGCGTCGACGCCGCCGACTGGGCGGAGATGCTGCTGCGGATGTATCTGCGGTGGGCCGAGCGCAAGGGCTACTCCACCGAGGTCTACGACACCTCCTACGCCGAGGAGGCCGGCATCAAGTCGGCCACCTTCACCATCAAGGCGCCCTACGCCTACGGCACGCTGCGGGGCGAGCACGGCACCCACCGGCTGGTCCGCATCAGCCCCTTCGACAACCAGGGGCGGCGGCAGACCTCGTTCGCCGGGGTGGACATCGTGCCGGTCGTCGAGCAGACCGACCACATCGACATCAACGAGGACGAGATCCGCGTCGACGTCTATCGCTCCAGCGGCCCCGGCGGCCAGGGCGTCAACACGACCGACTCGGCGGTGCGCATCACGCACCTCCCGTCCGGCATCGTGGTCTCCTGCCAGAACGAGCGCTCGCAGCTGCAAAACCGCGCCACGGCCATGAACGTGCTCCAGGCCAAGCTGCTCGAGCGCAAGCGGCAGGAGGAGGCGGAGAAGATGTCGGAGCTGCGGGGCGCGACCACCACGTCGTGGGGCACGCAGATCCGCAACTACGTGCTCCACCCCTACCAGATCGTGAAGGACCTGCGCACCGGCACCGAGGCGGGCAACCCGTCAGCCGTGCTCGACGGCGACATCGACGGGTTCATCGAGTCGGAGATCCGCTGGATGCGGCGGCAGGAGTCGGAGTCGGCCTAGGCTCAGAGGCCGCCCAGGTGCTTGACCGCCAGAGTCAGGAAGAGCAGGGCCAGCAGGAGCAGGATGAGGAGGGCGGGTGGCAGCCCGGCGAAGCCGTGGTTGTGCATCCGCTCTCTGTTGGCGCGGCACAGGGCACAGCGGCCCTCAATCACGGGGTGGGCGCACTGCGCGCATACGAGGTGTTCACAACTCATGTCAGCCCCAAGTCTAGCCGCACAATCGTTTTGTTTCCGTTATGGACGTTCCATGCCAGTCTTCCCCCTAGACTGTCGTCTGGCCAATCGGAACGTCGATCATCAGTAAAGACGACGCCCCCGATCGGCCGGTGGCGGGAAGTGGGCATGTGCCACCCTCGCTTCCGTCCTGACCCCTAGACTGGCATGCCGTGATGCTCTCGTGATCCATTTCGATAATGTCACCAAGGTCTACGCGAACCAGAACCGGCCCGCCCTCGACCACGTATCCGTTGACGTGGACAAGGGTGAGTTCGTGTTCCTCGTCGGTCCCTCGGGATCAGGCAAGTCCACGTTCCTGCGCCTGATCCTGAAAGAGGAGCGGCCGAACTCCGGCGCCATCCATGTCGCCGGCAAGGACCTGGCCCGCCTCTCCAACTTCAAGGTGCCGCACCTGCGCCGCCGCATCGGCTGCGTGTTCCAGGACTTCAGGCTGCTCCCGAACAAGAACGTCTACGAGAACGTGGCGTTCGCCCTCGAGGTCATCGGTAAGCCCCGGCGGTTCATCCGCAAGGTGGTGCCCGAGGTCATCGAGCTGGTCGGCCTGGAAGGCAAGGCCCACCGCATGCCCGACGAGCTGTCCGGCGGCGAGCAGCAGCGCGTCGCCATGGCCCGCGCGTTCGTCAACCGGCCGATGATCCTGCTGGCCGACGAGCCCACGGGCAACATCGACCCCGCGACGAGCATCGGCATCATGAAGGTGCTCGACCGCATCAACAGGACTGGCACCACGGTCGTCATGGCCACGCACGACGCGGCCATCGTCGACTCCATGCGCAAGCGTGTGGTGGAGCTGGAGGACGGCAAGATCGTCCGTGACCAGTCGCGTGGCGTGTACGGCCAGGCGTACTGACAGGGAGCTGCAGACACAACATGCGGGCGAATTTCATCTTCTCCGAGGTCTGGATCGGCCTCCGTCGCAACCTGACCATGACCATCGCCGTGATCATCACCGTGGCGGTCGGCATGGCGATGCTGGGCGTCGGCCTGATGATCAACAGCCAGGTCGGGCTGATGAAGGGCTACTGGGACGACAAGGTCGAGATCTCGGTCTTCCTCTGTAAAAAGGGAACGGCCATGCCGGCCTGCAACGGCAAGGCGATCACGCCCGCGCAGACCAAGGCGCTCCAGGAGCACATCACCAACACCCAGGGTGTCAAAGAGGTGTTCTTCGAGGACGAGACGACTGCCTACGAGAACTTCAAGCAGTCCTTCTCCTCCAACAAGGCCCTCGTGGACGCCACCAAGGTCGAGGACCTGCCGCAGTCGTTCCGGATCAAGCTCGAAGACCCGGACAACTACCAGCCCGTCATCCAGGCCGTCACGGGTCAGCCCGGCGTCGCCCAGGTGATGGACCAGAAGCAGCTCATCGCCCCGTTCTTCAGCCTGCTGGACACGCTCGCGATCGCCGCCCTCACCGTGGCCATCGTCCTGGTCCTGGCCGCCGCCCTGCTGATCGGTAACACGGTCCGGCTGTCGGCGTTCAACCGGCGCCGGGAAACGGGCATCATGCGGCTGGTCGGCGCGTCCAACCTCTACATCCAGCTGCCCTTCGTGATGGAAGGCGTCATCGCCGGTCTCGTCGGCGGCGTGTTCGCCGCGGTCATCCTGATCATGGCGAAGGTCTTCCTGTTCGACGAGGTCGTCAGCTTCTTCGGCGACGCCACGGCCGCGCTCGGCTGGAACGACCTGGCCCAGACGATCACGCTCACCATGATCATCGGTGTCGTGATCTGTATTCTGGCCTCGTTCGTGACGCTGCGCCGCTACCTCAGGGTCTAGCCGTGCGCATGGGTCGTCATCGTCCCTGTCGCCGGTAAAGTCAGAAGCATGCCACGTGAGACCGGGCGGAAGGTCATCGCCCAGAACAAACGTGCTCGGCACGACTACCACGTCGAGGACACTTTCGAGGCGGGTCTCGTGCTGCAGGGCACCGAGGTGAAGTCGCTACGCGAGGGCCGCGCCTCGCTCGTCGACGGCTACGCCAGCATCGACGGGAACGAAGCGTGGCTGCTCAACGTCCACATCCCCGAATACTCGCAGGGGACGTGGACCAACCACGCGGCGCGGCGCAAGCGCAAGCTGCTGCTGCACCGCAAGGAGATCGAGAAGCTCGCCGCCAAGACGAAGGAGGGCGGGCTCACGATCGTGCCGCTGGTCCTCTACTTCAAGGACGGCAGGGCCAAGGTCGAGATCGGCCTGGCCCGAGGCAAGAAAGACTGGGACAAGCGGCAGTCGCTGGCGGAGCAGCAGGCCAAGCGTGAGATGGCCCGGGCTCTGCGCCAGCGCAACCGATGAGAGCGGCGGCACCCTGACCGATGAGACGCGCCCGCCGCATTCTGGCCGCGACCGCCACCCTGGCGGTCGCGAGCACCACGCTGACCGGCTGCTTCGAGGAGCCCTCACCGCACGACGCGGTGCGCGACTTCCTCGTGGGCTGGCAGTCGGAGGACTACGACCTGGCCGCCGGCCGCACCGACGGCGACCTGGCGACGGTGCGCAAGGCCCTGGCCGACGCCAAGCTTGAGCTCGACGCGGCCTCGTTCCGCTTCAAGATCACTAGCGTGGGCGTGACCGGCGACGAGTCCAAGGCCAACTTCCACGCCGAGGTGGACCTGGGGGAGAACAACCCCCTGTGGGAATACGACGGGGTGCTGCCGCTGCACCTGGTCGATGGGGTGTGGAAGGTCCGCTGGTCGCCCTCGGTGCTGCATCCGCAGCTCAAGGAGGGGCAGCGCTTCGCGGTCGCCACCGACCCCAAGCCGCGCATGCCGGTGGTCGACAGGACCGGCGACGCGCTGCAGACCGACACCGTCCTCTACGTCGCCGGTGTCGTCCCCGGCAGGCTGGGCGACCAGGCCGAAGAGGTGGTCGCGCAGCTGTCCGAGGTCACCGGCTACGCCCAGGACCGGCTGCTGAGCCGCGTCAGGTCCTCGCCGCCCGACACGTTCGTGCAGCTGGTGACGTTCGGGCGGTCGCGCTACCAGTCGATGCGGGCCAAGCTCGACGCCATCGACGGCATCGAGGTCAACCCGCAGAACCAGCCGGTCAATCCCGACGCGCCCCGGCAGATCGTGGGCAGCGTCAGCGCGCTCACCCCGGAGACCGAGCAGAAGCTCGGCGGGCCGCAGCGGGCCGGTGACTCGGTGGGCAAGAGCGGGCTGCAGCAGGCCTACCAGGACTATCTGACCGGCTCCACGGCGACCAAGGTCATCACGCTCGACCTCAAGACCGGCCGGGAGGTCACCAAGCTCAAGGAGTGGCCGGGCCGGCAGAACGTCTCGGTGAAGACCACGATCGACCGGGGCGCCCAGGCGGCGGCCGAGCAGGCGGTGGCCGACACGGAGACGAGCGCGCTGGTGGCGGTGCAGCGCGACACCGGCGAGATCCTCGCGGTTGGCACCAAGGGCCTGCACCAGGAGCGTGACGCGCTGGCCGGCAAGTTCCCGGCCGGGACGGCGTTCTCGATCGTGGCCGCGGACGCGCTGCTCAACGAGGGCGTGAGCCCCAAGCAGCGGCTGGCCTGCCCGCAGGAGCGGACGGTGGGCGGGGCCAAGTTCGTGCACACCAGCCAGTCCACCGCCACGACGTCGGCCACGTTCCAGGAGAACTTCGCCAAGGGCTGCGTGACCGCGCTGGCCTCGCTGGCCCGCCGCGTCACGGCCGACGACCTGGCCAAGAGCGCCAAGGCGTTCGGCGTGGGGCAGCCGTGGCGGCTGCCGCTCAAGTCGTTCAGCGGCTCGCTCCCGCAGCTGGCCGGCGACGCCGACAAGGCCAAGGCCATCGCGGGCCAGAACGTCGAGGTGAGCCCGCTCAGCATGGCGCTCGTGGCCGCGACGGTCGCCTCGGGCACCTGGCGGCCGCCCGTGCTGGTGACCGACCCCAAGTCCCCCGACCCGGCGGCCCAGTCCACGCCGGCCACCCAGCCGGCCCCCGTGGCCATGAGCCCGGAGGTCCGCACGGCGCTGACGGCGATGATGCGGGCCGGCGCCGTCGGCACGCCCGCCCAGGCGGGCAAGGGCACCGTCTACGGCGTCACGGCGACGGCGGGCAACCAGCAGAGCTGGTTCGTCGGCTGGCAGGGCGACGTGGCGATCGCGGTCCTGGCGAAGAACTACAACGCCGGAGCCGTGGCGGGGAGCTTCTTCGCGGGCCTGGGCAACTCATCGTGAAATTGTCGCGACACTGAGCAACCATCCGGTCCTCAGGTTGCGTCTTACTCAATGACTGGGCCCGCTCGGGGGGTTGCGGTTCCAGTCGCCGTGATGAGATCAGGACTTCATCTCGGGGGAAGTCCTGCCGTCCGGACCGGCTCGACCCTGCCGGTCGGCCCCCGGGAGCGCGTGCTGCTGTGCCGCGCTCCCGGGGGTTTCGCCACGTCTGGCCACGGGGAATTAAGTTGGCGTTGAGGGCGTTGTCCCGTGTACATTCATGTTGCTCTTCCCCTCTCGGGGGGAGGGGTTGACAACTGCACAGGGGGTGACTGGCTTCGACTTTGACCTTGCAATTCAGGTGAAGCGGGCCGAGGACTGCGGACATAACCTCGTTAATCCTGTGACCGCAAACAACAAGTGCCAATTCCAAGAGCACTGTGGCGGCCAGGTCTGACCTGGCCCTCGCTGCCTAAGTAGCGAAACCACTGTCAGCCCGGGAGTGCCTTCGGCCCGGTGTCTGGCATCGCTAGAAGGCTCAACCGTTCGACCCGGCCACGGGGAAGATCGGGAAACTAAACAGTGGCTGAGCCCGTCGGCGACTCGCCTGCGTGATCGCCGGGGCTGAGAAAAACACAGCAGGCTGCGCCCGGAGAAGCCCTGACTTGGGGTTGAAGGACGCGGGTTCGATTCCCGCCACCTCCACCAACAGCGGCGGTGTCCATGTGGACACCGCCGTTTTTGCGTTGCGGTCACGCGTACGCGGTCCCCGCTGACCTGCACTATCGTGGTGCTGAGTCCGGCACACTGATCCTGTGCCGGACTCAGCACCCGATCGCCCGATCTAGCCCTTGCGCCAGATCGCCGCGAAGACGCCGCCCTCGGTGTCCAGGATCGCCGGACGATAGCCCAGCACCTTCATCTGCGTGGCCTTGGCCGCGTAGCCCAGGCGCGACAGGCTCAGATATTCCTTGCCGGCCGTGCCCGTCTTGCTCCACACGGTGGTGTAGAGCTTGCCGGGCTCGACGGCCATGAGCACCGGGTGCAGGCCCTGCTTCGCCTTCGCGAGGAGCTCCTGCCCGCGCTGCTCCACGGTCTGCCCCAGGGTCACCTGTACGGTGCCCGTGGCGGCTCCCACGATCCAGACGGCCGCGTAGAGCGGCTTCTCGACCGTGCCGTACACGTCGAGGGACGCGAGGCTGTAGCCGGCGGCGGTGAGCTCGGCGTTGACCTTCGTGAAGGTCTCCTTGGTCAGGCTGAGCTCCGACTTGGCGAGCCCCTTGACCTGCTCGAAGACCACGGCGAAGACGGCGTTCGCGCCCGTCCCGGTGCCGGTGATCATCGCGGGCCGGAAGCCGGCCTTGAGCTGCTCGGCGACGGTCTTCTGCAGGTTGGTGGCCGAGAGGCCCTGCAGGACGTTCACCTTGCGGGTCGTGTCCTTGACCCACACGGACGAGTACTGCGGGTTGGCCGCGTTCGTCACGCTCAGCGCGGCGGGAACGTAGCCCTTGCCGAGGAGCTGCTTGACCTTCTGCAGCAGCTGCGTGCCACTGAGCGCGTCAAGGCTGAGCCAGTCCAGCGGCAGGTTCTGGTTGGTGGTGTGGATTGCGGTGGTTTTGGCGGGTTCTGCGACCGCCGGGGAGGCGATGGCCAGCAGGGGAGCGGTGGCCGCGGCGAGTGCCGTGGTGAGGGCGACCATCCTCTGTGAGCGCCTCATGATCCTCCTAGGGGGTTAAAGGTTGTCCTGATTTTTGGACAAGTAGGGACCATAACAGAGGATGAGGGACAGTTGACCAACCGTCACTGAGATCGCAACGTTCCTGTGTCAGGAGCTCCCGGCGTTACGCGGCGAGAGGTTTCATGCCCAGAGTGTGACCGTAGGCGCCATACATGTGCTTAGGTATTGCTTTGACATTACTTGTGGCGGAGTGGGGTTGAAGGGTGTCAAGGTACGACTGGCGTCACTCGGTGTTCGCGCCCGTGGTCGCGCTGCTGGTGTCCGCCGTGCTGCTGCTGGCCGGGGCGGTGGAGGCGGTGCTCGAGTTCGTGGGCGCGGCGACGGCGCCCGCGGCCGCGGAGCTCGTGGTGACGCTCGTGATCGCGGTGTTCCTGACCACCGTGCTCAGGATCGTCAGGGCCGTACCTGACATCCGGCGGGAGAGCGCCGCGACGGCGCGGGCCGTGGCGAACGTCGGCGGGGTCGACCCGGACGGGGACACGCTGGTGGCGCGGCGGCTCAAGCTGTTCAAGGAGGCGGCCGAGGCCGGGAACGACTGCGAGTCGGTGCTGAGTGCCCGCTCGGCGCTGGACGAGAGCGAGATGGCCAACCGGCACCACCTCGACCACGCGCTCATCTGGGCGCTGCCGGTCTTCGGGTTCATCGGCACCGCGCTGACGATGGCCGCGATGGTGGGCTCGTTCTCGAACGCGCTGGACAGCCGGGGCGACCCCGGCGTGCTGATCACCGCGCTCAAGCAGCACGTGCTGCCCGAGCTGGCGTCCGCGTTCGGCGTCACCATGATCGCGCTGTTCCTGAGCGTGCTCGCCTTCGGCGCGATGGCCCTGGTCGAGCGGGCGGAGCGGGCCGCCGTGGTGGCCGCCGACGAGGTGTTCCTGATCTACATCGCGCGCCTTCCCGCGCGGCAGGCGGGGCCCGTCGCGCAGGGGCTCACGCGGGAGCTGGCGCACGTGCAGGGGCTCACGCAGGAGCTGGCCCTGTCGAGGGACCGGACGGAGGAGCTGGTCAAGGGCCTGGACGCGCTGCGTACCGCGATGGATCGGCTGAGCGCCGCCGAGAGCCGGCCGCAGAAGTACACCCTGGTGAGGGAGTCGTGAGGAGGCGGCCCCCCAGGTCGTTCGCACCACCGCTCGACCTGCGTTTCATCGACCTGTTCATGGCCATCGTGCTGGCGCTGTCCTTCGTGGCGATCATGCTGACGGTGGTGGCGCGGATGTTGCCGACCGAGGACGCCGCGCCACCCGCGCAGCGGCAGAAGAGCGTGGCCCAGCTGGAGCGCCGGCTTGACGCCGCCGTACGGGCGCAGCAGCAGGCCGAGGCCGAGCTGCGTGCCACGCGGGAGCAGATCGCCGACCAGACCGCGTTCGCCCTGCCCTGGTGGCTGATCGGCTTCTGCGCGCTGCTCGGCGTGCTGGCCGTGTTCATGAACTGGCGGGTGCGGCTGTGGAACAAGGGCAGCCTGCCGCGGCTGCGGAGCTGGCTGATGGTCACAGTGGTGGTGGCGGTGGTCACGGTGGTGATCAGGTCCCTGAGCGACGGCCAGGGCTACCTGCTGCTGGCCGAGATCCCCTGGTGGGCCGCCGACGTCCTCTGCCTGGGGCTGCTACTGGTCGCGCACGTGCTGATCTCCGACATCCGCGACCGGCGGGCCGCGCTGGGCCAGATCAGGACGCGGTCCGTACGCCCACCGGTGCCGGAACGGTGACCCGCCGGGCGAGCCGGGCACGTCGGCTGTTCAGCGGAACGTCACTCCTGTCACACTTTTCCCCCATAGCGTGGCACGCGTCCTGAATATCCCCCTTAAGGAGATGCGATGTTGCGTCGCGCCATGGGTGTGCTGGTCGCCGCCGGAGCCCTGCTCCTGACGGCCGTTCCAGCCTCGGCGGCCGTCCAGCCCCTTCCCCGTGCCCACGCGCACAACGACTACGAGCACGAGCGCCCGCTCCTGGACGCCCTCGACCACGGGTTCACCAGCGTCGAGGCCGACATCTACCTCGTGGACGGCGAGCTGCGCGTCGGGCACGACCCCGAGGACCTGCGGCCCGGACGTACGCTGCAGTCGCTCTACCTCGACCCGCTGGCCCGGCTCGTACGGCATGGGAGCGTCTTCCCCGGCAGCCGTCAGCAGCTCCAGCTCCTGGTCGACATCAAGAACAACGGCGCCGCCACCTACACCGAGCTGGACAAGGTGCTGCGGACCTACCGCAAGCTGCTCACCACCTACCACAAGGGCAAGGTGAAGCCCGGGGCGGTGACCGTGGTGATCAGCGGCGACCGGCCGCGCGACCTCATGGCGGCCCAGGAGCGGCGCTACGCCTTCTACGACGGCCGCATGGCCGACCTGGGGCAGGGCAACCCCGGCCTGATCCCGCTGATCAGCGACAACTGGACGAACCACTTCACCTGGACCGGCACGGGCGAGATGCCGGCCGCCGAGCGGGACAAGCTGCGGCAGATCGTGGCGACCGCGCACCGCGACGGGCAGCGGGTGCGGTTCTGGGCCACCCCCGACGTGGCCGGGCCGGCCAGGGACGCGCTGTGGCGGGAGCTGGTCGCGGCGGACGTCGACCACATCAACACCGACGACCTGGCGGGGCTGGAGCAGTTCCTGCGGGCGAACGACCGCGGGCGCGCCGCCGCGTAAATCTTGTCGCGTGGGGGTGAACGCCCCGGTAAGGTCCGGAACCAGACTGGCCGCGGGACTCCGGTACGACTTCCGGAAACCGCCTTGAAAGCGATGCTTCGCAGCTCGTGCCCCCATTCCCCGGCCAGTCCCCGACCCCCGGGGAGCCGATGGAGACCTACGCGGACCTGATCGAGTGCGAGGACCTGCTGCTCTTCGCGAACGCGGCGATCACCTCGACCGGCCAGCGCGAGTTCCACAGCGCGGCCGGCGAGCAGCGGCTCTCCCTCGGTTTCCTGCACAGCTACATCCACGGCAACTACCCCGACCTGTACGCCGCGACGCTGGCGCTTGACATCAACGACCACAACGCGGCCCTGATCATCGCCAACCTGCTCAGGCAGAAGGGCGGCGCGGGCGATGGGCGGCTGATCGCGTGGCGGCTGGGGCGGATGAGCCCGCCCCGGGTCTACCGGCTCTTCGAGCGGCTGCGGCGTGACGGCGTCAACAACCGGCGCACCCGGGCGCTGATCCGCGACTGGCTCGCCGGGCGGCCCGACCTGGCCTTCGACGCGGTGAAGTACCGGGCGGCGGTGAAGTCGGCGGTGCGGCACGCGCACCTGCGCCCGGCGGGCGAGCTGGGGGACTTCCTGTTCGCGCCGTTCAGCCGGGCCCGGTATGACACGCCCGTCCTGGAGGCGTGGCGGCGGGCACACTACGACAAAGGAGCCCTGTACGAGCTGCCGTACACGGTCGCCGAGGGCTTCGCCGCCCGGCACGGCATCAGCCGGGAGATCTTCCTCGAGGGCATCGCGCCCAGGCTGACCCGGCTGGAGCGGCTGCGGCTGGCGGACTCGGCGGAGCGCGACGGTGTCCGCACCGAGGCCGACCTGGCCGCGCTGCCGCTGGTCAGGGTGGCTTCGTACGTGCTGTCGCTGGCTGCCGGGGTGCGGGCGCGGCGGCGGGCCGAGCTGGACGCGGCGCTGCGGGCCGCGGCGGCCCGGGCGGCCGGGGCGCGGACCGGCACCTGGGGGAACGTGGCGGCGGTGCTGGACGACAGCTTCTCCTCGTTCGGCTCGCCGGTGAAACGCCGGCGGCCGCTCGCCGTCGCGCTGGCCTGCCACTACCTGCTGGAGGCGCTGGCCGGCCGCTATCGCGGGCTGTGGTTGTCGCGTGGCGCGGATCCGCTCCAGGCGCGGCCGACCGGGCCCACGCCGCTGGGGAGCCGGATCATCGACGCCCTCGACGAGCGCCCTGACCTGCTCGTCATCGTCTCCGACGGCTGGGACAACGCGCCGCCCGGGCTGGCGGCCGAGGTGCTGCGCGTCTGGCGGCGCAAGCTCGACCCCGGCGGCGAGGTCGGCATCGTGCACGTGAACCCGGTCTACGACGCCGGGCAGTTCGACGTGCGGCGGCTGTCGCCGATGGTGCCGACGGCCGGCATCCGCGACGCGGAGGACCTGCCGGCGCTGGTGGAGCTGGCCAGGTTCGCGGAGGGGCGGACCGGGCTCGGGGAGTTGCGGGCCTACCTGGCGGACCGCGCGGCCCCGGCTGATCAGGCGGTTCACGCGGCTCGGGCGGCTCGGGCGGCTCGGCAGGCTCGGGCGGATCGGGTGGATCCTTCGGCACAGGTGGATCGGGTGGTGGGGTGATGATCGACCTCGCCGGGCTGGACACGCGGCCCGCGCAGACCTGGGGCGCGATGCGGCTGGTGCCGCTCGTGCGCCGCGAGCCCATCGAGGACCTGCGGCTGCACGCCAAGGTGTACGGCGACGAGGTGTCCGTGGTGTCCCTGCCGGACCGCACGTACTACACCGCGTACGTGCCGCACGCCTTCGTCGCGTCGTGGACCGGCGACGGTACCCCGGCGGCGGCGTACGGGACCCAGCTCGGGGAGCCGCTGCGGCACATGTGCGTCAGGACGCGGCGCCGGATGGCCCGCCGCGTGGACCGGAACCGGCTCCGGTTCCTGCCGCTGCACCTGGCCGTGGAGGGCTTGCTCGCGTTGCACTTCGGCGGGCCCGAGATCGCGTGGGAGGAGTGGTCGCGGCGGGCGATCGCCCACGGCCTGTCCCCGCGGGCCGAGGACGCCTACACGGGTGCCGAGGTGCGCGGGCTGGACGACGCGCTCAAGGTGTTCGAGATCTACCCGGGGCAGTGCGGGCTGCTTCTCTACACCGGTGACACGCTGGCCGGCGCCTTCGTGGTGCCGCATCCGGAGGACTACCGGGCGCTGCACCCGATGCTCATCCGCGACCTGTACGGCGAGCTGGTCCACGAGTACGCCCTCTTCTACCCCGCCAGAGACTTCCCCGCAGCGATCGACGAGACGGAGGTCTCCTCGCTGTCCGACCTGCGGGCCCAGGCCGAGCGCCAGGAGCGGGAGTGGGCCGGGTTCCACGACTCGGTGATGGCGGCCGGGCTCCTCCGCGCCCCCGCGCGGGTGGAGGAGGTCTACCGGACGGGTCCGTACACGCTGAGCCGCTTCCTGCCGTCGTTCGAGCGGAAGAGCGAGAACCACATCGGGGAGACGATCACTGACGGGGACGGGCGGCTGGCGTACCTGAAGACGTTCCGGCTGTCGGAGGCACAAGGCCGGCGGGGCCACCTGCTGAGCGAGCTGGCCGCGAACGGCTGGAGCCTGCCGGACACCGCCGCCGCACTCCAGACCAGCGTGCCCCTGCTGGGGATGCGGCTGGAGCGGGCCGGGTTCGGGTACCTGCTGCGGCAGGACGTGCTCGACGGCTACCGCAAGGCGCTCAATGAGCGCACCCGGCGTACTCGTCGAGGCGGCGCAGCATCGCCACCAGCATGAGCGGGAACATGGCCACGTGCGAGACGATCATCAGCCCGCCGCCGTCGATGACCCCCAGCCACAGCAGGGGGAAGAGCGGCACGACGGGCGCGAACATGACCGCGCACATCTCCAGCGTCGGGGCCCAGCCGTGGCCGCGGAAGCGCATCCACGCGGCCATGCCGACGGACATGTTGAAGGCCATCGAGAGGTACCAGAGCTCCGGCTGCTCGGCGTGGGAGACGCCGAGGCCGACGGCGGACTGCAGCGCGCCGAGCGCGAACATCCCGACGAACATCGCGATGATCATCTCGACGTAGTGGAGGGCGAACCTGCCCCAGCGGCGACCGGTGTTCGTGGTTGTCGTTGTCATGCTTCGACTGTGTCGGGGCGGGCCGCGGGGAGCCAAGGGAGGCGGCCGAGGAGGTCCGGAAACTTGGGTTCTGCGTCCTTCGACCCTACAGTCGGTGGCATGGATGCGCGGCGGGTCGTGGTGGTGGCGTACGAGGCGGCGGAACTGCTCGACATCGCCTGCGTCACCACGACGCTGGAGAGCGCCAACTGGCACGGCGCGCAACCGTACTACGAATACCGCGTGGCGACCCCCGGAGGCCACCCCATCACCACCGGCACCGCGCTGATCCTGGAGGCCCAGCTCGCCCTGGAGCGGGTCACCGGGCCGCTCGACACGCTGCTGGTGTCGGGCGGCATCGGCCACGAGGACGCCGCCGACAACCCGCTGGTGGTCGGCCACGTGCGCCGGCTGGCCCGGGAGAGCCGCCGGGTGGCGTCCGTCTGCACGGGATCGTACGTGCTCGCCGCCGCCGGCCTGCTCGACGGGCGGCGCGCCACCACCCACTGGAACCAGGCGCAGACGATGGCCGCCCGCTACCCCGACGTCGTCGTGGACCCCGACCCGATCTTCATCCGCGACGGCAACGTCGCCACGTCCGCGGGCATCACCGCGGCCCTCGACCTCACGCTGGCCTTCGTCGAGGAGGACAACGGCACCGAGCTGGCCAGGACCGTGGCCCGGAACATGGTCACCTACCTGCAGCGGCCCGGCAACCAGGCGCAGATGAGCATGTTCGTCAGCGCTCCCTCACCGGCGAACAGCCTGGTCAAGCGCACCCTGGAGTACATCGGCGCCCACCTGCGCGACGACCTGAGCACCTCCGCGCTGGCCACGGAGGCGGGCGTCAGCGAGCGGCACCTGACCCGGCTGTTCCTCAAGCACCTGGGGCAGACGCCCGGCCGCTACGTGCGGCAGGCCCGCACCGAGGCCGCCGCCCACCTGCTGGCCTCCACCTCGTTACCGATGGCGGCGGTGGCGGTGCGCTGCGGGTTCGGCACGGCGGAGACGCTGCGGCAGGCGTTCATCGACCGGTACGGCATCCCGCCCTCCCGTTACCGCCTCACGCAGGCGGCCGGGTGAACCGGTTGGTCTGATGGGACATGCCGCGATCTGGCTAATGTGTCTGCGATGAACGGTGACCGGGTCATTGGCGGGTACGCGCTGCGGCGCCTGCTCGGCCGGGGCGGCATGGGCGAGGTGCACCTCGCGACCACGCCCACCGGCGGGCTGGCCGCGGTCAAGCTCATCCACCCGGCGCTGGCCCGGGATCCGGCGTTCGGGCGGCGGTTCGAGCGGGAGGTGGCGGCGGCCCGGCGGGTGGCCAGGTTCTGCACGGCGCCGGTGCTGGACGCCGGGATCGACGGGGGTGTCGCCTACCTGGTCACCGAGTACGTGAAGGGCCCCGACTTGGCCCAGGCCGTACGCGAGCAGGGGCCTCTGTCGGGTGGGAACCTGGAGGCGCTGGCGGTGGGCATCGCGACCGCGCTGAGCGCCATCCACGGTGCCGGGGTGATCCACCGCGACCTGAAACCCTCCAACGTGCTGCTCTCGCCGCTCGGGCCCCGGGTGATCGACTTCGGCATCGCGCAGCTCGTGGACCACGACAGCCTGGCCAGCCAGGCGATCCTGGGGACACCCGCGTTCATGGCGCCCGAGCAGGTGCGCGGGGAGCCGCTCACGCCCGCCGCCGACGTGTTCGCGTGGGGCGGGGTGATCGCCTTCGCCGGGACGGGGCGGCTGCCTTTCGGCGGCGGGGCGCCGGGCGAGGTGCTGTACCGGATCGCGCAGGAGCCGCCCTGGTTGGACGGTCTGGACGAGGGGATCCGGGGGGTGGTGGAACGGGCGCTGGCCAAGGACCCCCGGGCCCGGCCGACGGCCCAGGAGCTGCTGGGGGAGCTGGTGGGCGGCACCCGCCTGGCGGCGGCCACCGAGGTGGTGGAACGCACGTGGACGGGGACCATCACAGCCGACCTGCGTCCTGGCGTCGCCGCCCCGGAACCGCGTCCCGGCGAGTCCGGTGCCGGCGGCGGCCCGCATCCCGGCGCCGTCCCTCCGGACCTGCGGCCCGGCGAGTCCGGTGCCGTCCCTTCGGGCGCGCGCCACGGCGAGCCCGGGGCCATCCCCTCGAACCCGCGTCCCGGTCAGTCCGGTGCCGCTGCTCCGAGCCGGCGTCCCGGCGAGGTCGGGGACGGGCGGCCGGGTGTGGATGTGCCGGAGCCTGGGGTGGGAGCCGGTGCTCGGCGGCGGTGGCCGTGGGTGGCGGGGGGTGCCGTGCTGGTCGCCGCCGTGGTCGCCGCAGTCACGGTGCCGGGGCTCTCGCAGCAGAGCTGGCCGTACGAGGCGGGTTTCGGCGACTCCTGGTCCGTCGGCGCGTCCGGCGGCGGTGACGCGCGCCTGGACGGCTCCGGCTACGAGCTCACCGTCAAGCAGGGCTGGCGGCTGTGGAAGTCGGCCCCGGTCCAGGAGCCGGAGGAGGGCGTGATCGTCAGCGCGAAGGCCACCCTGGAGGAGGGCGCCGGGGAGTACGGTGTGTGGTGCCACGGCTCGGCGAGCTCCGGAGATCGTTACGAGTTCGGGGTGAGCGGCGCGGGCCAGGTCTCGATCGTCAAGCGCCGCACGGGCACCGGGGGCAAGGCCCTGTACGGCCCGGCGGACGTGCCGAGGACGGCCGCCAACCGCATCGTCGCGGAGTGCGGCCAGAGCGGCCAGGGGGTGCGCCTACGCATGTGGCTGAACGAACGCCTGGTCGCCGAGGTGTCCGACACCGACGCCCCCTACGGACCCGATCGGGCGGGTGTGCACGCGGCCTCGGGCACGGGTGAGCCCATCCGCGTCCGCTTCGAGTCCTTCGCCGTCAGACCGGCGACCGGCGCGTGAGGCCGGCGAGCCGGTGAACGTGCGATTCGGCGTCCTCGGACCGCTGCGGATCGACGGCGGCCAGGCACCCGGCCCGGCCAAGCACCGTACGTTACTGGCCGCGCTGCTGCTGTCCGCGCGCGAGCAGGTGCCGGTCGACCGGCTGCTGTCCGTGGTGTGGGACGACCGGCCGCCGGCGTCGGCGGAGTCGGTGCTCAGGGTGTACGTCAGCGCGTTGCGCAAGCTCGTGGACGGGATCCGTACCGTGCCCGGCGGTTACCTGCTCGACGTGGAGCGGGACGACGTGGACTGCCACCGGTTCGAGCGGCTGGTCGCCGAGGCGCGGCGGGCGCGGGCGGCGGGCCGGGTGGCGGAGGCGGCCGACGGGTTCAGGGCTGCGCTGGGGTTGTGGCGGGGGCGGGCGCTGGTCGACGTCGAGTCGTCGGCGCTGCTCCGGGCACACGGCGTACCGCTGGAGGAGCTGCGCCTGACCGCGCAGGAGGAGCGGGTGGAGCTCGACCTGCAGCTGGGCCGGGGCGCGGAGGTGGTCGGCGAGCTGCGGGCGCTGGTCGGGGCGCACCCGCTGCGCGAACGTGCCTGGGTACGCCTCATCGAGGCCCTGCACCAGGCCGGGCGCAGGTCGGAGGCGCTCGGGGCCTACCAGGAGGCGCGGCGGACGCTGGTCGAGGAGCTCGGGCTGGAGCCGGGGGCCGAGCTGGCGGCCGCCCACCAGCGGGTGCTGGACGGGACGGGCGGGCGGGTCTCGCCGGTTGACGAGCTTCCTCCCGACATTTCCGACTTTGCCGGGCGGCGGCCGGTGCTCGATTGGATCGCCGGGATGGCCGGTGAGCGCGCCTCCGCGCCCGTACACCTGGTCCTGCACGGCCCGCCGGGCTGCGGGAAGTCCGCCCTCGCCGTGCACGCCGCCACCGCGCTCGAACGCCCCGACGGCCGCCTGTACGCCTCCCTCGGGGGCCGGCCGCCGGGCGCCGTGCTCGAAGACCTGCTGCGCTCGCTCGGCTGCCCGGACGGCGCGGTGCCACCCGCGCTGGACGACCGGGTACGCCTCTACCGCAGCACGACGGCCCGCAGGCGGCTGCTCGTCGTGCTGGACGACGCCGCCGACGAGGCCCAGGTACGCCCCCTGCTGCCCACCGGGCCCGGCAGCCTCACCCTGGTGACGAGCCGGTCGCCGCTGGCCGGGCTGGAGGCGGCGCGGGCGTACGAGCTGGGGCTGCTCGACGAGGACGAGGCCGTGGCCCTGCTCGGCGGGGTGGCCGGGCACGAGCGGGTACGCGCCGAGCCCGAGGCCGCCCTGCGCATCGTCCGGCTCTGCGGTCACCTGCCGCTGGCCCTGCGCATCGCCGGATCCCGGCTGGCCAGGAAGCCCGGCTGGACGCTCGACCACCTCGCGGGGCGGCTGGGGGACGAGCGTCGCCGGCTCGACGAGCTCAGCGCCGGCGACCTGGCCGTGCGAGGCAGCCTCGCGCTCGGCTACCGGGGCCTGCCGGAGGCGGAGCGGCGGCTGCTGCGCGGGCTCGGCGCGCTGTCCGCGCCCGACTTCGCGCCCTGGGTGTTCGGGACGGACCTGGAACCGCTGGCCGAGGCGGGGCTGCTCCAGTCGCGCGGCCTGGACGAGGCGGGCCAGGAGCGGTACGGGTGGCACGACCTGACCCGGCTCTACGCCGCCGAACGGCTGGCCGAGGAGGACGGCGGTCCGGCCGGCGTGCTGGCGGCCAGGGCGGGCGAGATCCTCGACCGGGCCCGGCGGGGCTGGGCGTCCCTCCTCCCCGCCGAACCCGGCACCGGCCGCACCGAGGTCCACCCGCCCGAACCCGCCTCCGACCCGGACGGGCTGTGGCGGGAGGCGACGGCGGCGGGTTCCGGGCTGGAGACGGGGTGGCTGCGGCAGGAGGCGCGGTGGCTGGGCGCCGAGCGCCGGTTCCTCGTCGCCACCGTCGCGGACTTCTTCCGGGCCGGGCTGTACGAGGCCGCGTGGCGGCTGGCCTTCTACCTGACCCCGCTCCTCGAACTGGGCGCCCATCACGACGACTGGCACGCCACGACGGCGACCGGGCTGGACGCGGCCAGGGCGGCGGGGCACCGGCACGGGGAGGCGCTCCTGCTGCGCGGCCTGGCCGACCTGCACCGGGCCGAGGGCCGTCTTGAGGCGGCCGCCGCTGCGTTGAGAGCGGCTCAGCCGCTGGTGGAGGGGCTGGAACTGGCCCGCATCACGCTCCGCCTGGGCCTGGTCCAGGCCGCGACGGCCACCGGCCCGCACGCCCGGGAGGCGACCGGCCCCCAGCCGGAATGGGCAACGGGGTCGGGCGCCGGCGGTGCGGGGTCCGGCGCGGGGGATGCACAGCGGGGCGCGGGCGGTGCGGGGTCCGGCGCGGGCGGAGTGCGGGGTGCGGGGGGCGTGCGGTCGGGGCGGGTGCGGGAGGCTGAGCGGGCGTTCGTGCGGGCGTTGCGGGTTTTCGAGGAGGCCGGGGACCGGCGCGGGCGGGCGGACGCCCTGCGTGCGCTCGGCGCGTTGCTCGGCGACGAGGGCCCGCTGGGCGAGAGCCTGGCCGCCTACCAGGACCTGGGCGACCCGCGAGGCGAGGCGGAAGCGCTGCTGGACCTGGCCCGGCTGCATCTCGCCGCCCGCCGCCATCCCCAGGCCCGCGAGTGCGTGGAGCGCCGCCTGCGCATCAACCGCCGCCTCGGCGACCGGTTGCCGGAGGCGGTGGCGCTGCTCGTACTCGCCGAGATCGCCGGGCTGGAAGGCGCCCCCGAGGCGGCCGAAGGGGCGGCGCGGGCGGCGCTGGAGACGTTCACCGCGTACGGCGACCGCAGGAGCGCGGCGCGAGCCCGGCTGGCGCTCGCCCGGGCCGCACTCGACCTCGATCACCTCGATCGGGCGGTTGAGACCCTGATGAGAGCTATGGGAGAGTTTGACGGCCTCGGCGACGAACACGGCAAGGCCGAGGCCGAACGGCTCGTGCGGGAAGCTGATAGGCGGCGTGGTCAGCGGATATAGCGGACTATGCACATCCTGAAGGTCGCTTCCGTACGGTGAGGGACACATTCCCGACGACGAAGGTGACCACATAATGCGAAAGACGATCGCGCTGGCTGTCGCGGCCGTCGCGCTGACGGGATGCGGCATGATCCCCGGCCAGCAGGGCGGAGGCGGCGAGGAGCGGCAGTCGCAGGCCGCCGCGGCGACGGAGGGTCAGCCGGCCGACCAGCAGACCACCGCCCCGGCGGAGCAGCAGCAGACCGCGCCCCCGCAGGACACCAAGGTGATCGCCAGCCGCGAGGTCAAGGTCGGCTCGGGCGACACGTACGGCAAGGCGAAGGTGGAGATCACCGCCCTCAAGCGCCAGGGGCGCACGGCCAGCCTCAACTGGACCGTCACCGCGACCGACGGCAAGGTCAACATGCACAACGGCATGGGCAGTGCCGTCCTGGACTTCACCGTCTCGGGCGTCTCCCTGATCGACCCGGTCAACGCCAAGCGCTACCGGGTGGCCCGCAACGGCACCGGACAGGACGCGGAGTGCGTCTGCTCCGGGACGCAGGGGCAGTTCCTGGAGTCGGGGGAGGCGGTCACGCTGTACGCGGTGTTCGCGGCGCCACCGGCGGACGTCACGAAGATCAATGTCGAGATGCCGATGATCGGCGTGCTCACCGATGTTCCCATCTCTTAGCGTCGCGCTGGCCCTCGTCCTGTCCCCGACCCCCGTGCCGTCCGCGCCCTCGGACGCGACGGGCGCGGTGGAGAACCTGGTGCTGCCCGTCGAGGACATCATCGGCGAGGTCGAGTCGATGGACGGCACCGAGAGCGAGACCAAGCAGGGGCGGCAGGTGACGGTGGCGGTGACCAGCGACGTGCTGTTCGCGCTGGACAAGTGGCAGCTCACCGCCAAGGCCCGGCAGCGGCTGGCGAAGGTGGCCGCGAAGGTCGAGGCCGAGGCGGCGGGCGGGGTCGTCAAGATCGAGGGGCACACCGACGACCAGGGCACCGACGCCTACAACGTCACGCTGTCGCAGCGGCGCGCGCAGGCCGTGCAGACGGTCATGCGGGGGTTGCTGACGACCGCGGGCGTGACCCTGGAGGCAAGCGGGTACGGCGAGAGCCGGCCCAAATGGCCCAACGTGGTCGAGGGCAAGCCGGTGGAGAAGAACCGGGCCAAGAACCGCCGCGTCGAGATCGTCTTCACCGCCAAGCAGTGAGCCCGCCGGGCGGCGAGCCCGCCGTGCGGTGAGCCATCGCGCGGTGACCCCACCGCGCAGTGAGCCCGCTGAGCGGTGAGCGCCCCGCCGGGACGTCAAGCGCCCCGCCGGGCGTCAGTCGCCCTGCAACTGCCCCAGCCGTACGTTGATCGTCTGTGTCGTCCCGTCCGCCCGGAGGACCCCCACCCGGGCCCGGTCTCCCGGCCTCAGGGTCGTGATGGTCTCGGCCAGGAGCGCCATCGTCGGGGTCTTCGTGCCGTTGATCGAGACGATCACGTCACCGGGCCGGATCCCGGCCTTCGCGGCACCGCTGCCCGCCTCGACCGTGACCACCCCGACCCCGCTCGGCTGCCCGTCAGTGCCGATGACCGTGCTGCCGCGGATGCCCAGCGCGGCCCGGTGGCTGTTGGTGACCTTGCCGTCCTTGACGATCTGGCGGGCGATGTCGGTGGCGGTGTTGCTCGGGATCGCGAAGCCGATGCCCGGTGCGGCGCCCCCGCCCAGGTCGGGGTCGGTGGCCGCGAGCGTCGGGATGCCGATCACGTGCCCCGACAGGTCCACGAGGGCCCCGCCGCTGTTGCCCGGGTTGATCGCGGCCGAGGTCTGGATCGCTCCGGCGATGGTGGCGCCGGGGGAGCCGGGGTTCTGCGGTTCGGTGACCGTACGGCCGAGGGCCGAGACGATGCCGTTCGTCACGCTGCCCGACAGGCCCAGCGGGTTGCCCATGGCGAGCACGATCTGCCCCACCCGCAGCTTGGACGAGTCGCCGAACCGCGCGGGACGCAGCCCGTCGGGCCGCTCCACTTTGATCACCGCCAGGTCCCCGGCGGCGAAGGACTTGACCAGCCGGGCCGGTCGAGGGGCCCCGCCGGTGGCGATGGTGACGTTCATCTCCTTGGCCTGGCCGACCACGTGCGCGTTGGTGACGATGTGGCCCTTGGAGTCGAACACGATGCCGGAGCCGAGCCCCACCTTCGTGGTGATCTGCACGATGGACGGCAGGACATCCGTGATGACCCGCTCGAACGCCGCCTCCAGCGCCTGAGGGGAAGCCGTCGGAGTGGCCGGCGGCGTCGTGCCCGTGGTAGTGGGCCCCGTGGTGGTGGGGCTCGTGGCGGTGGGCACGGGGGACGGCGTGGCGGTGCCGGTGGACGTGGGAGGAGGCCCGCAGCCCGCGATCAGTACGGTGGCGGCGACCAGTCCCGCGACGATCTCCCTCATGGGAGATGACTGCCCAGCTCAGCTCGAAAGATACGTTTCCCGGACGTTTCGCCTGCTCAGCTTGCCTGTCGGCGTACGGGGCAGGGTCTCCCGGTACTCGATCACCCGCGGGTGTTTCAGCCTGGCCAGCCGGGGCGCGCAGTGCCGCAGCAGCTCGGCCGTGAGCTCCTCCCCGCCGGAGATCCCGGCCGCCGGCTGGACGAGGGCCACGACCTTGTGCCCCCACTCGGGATCGGGTACGCCGATCACCGCGACGTCGGCCACGGAGGGATGTTCGAGCAGGGCGGCCTCGATCTCGGCCGGATAGATGTTGACCCCGCCGGAGATGATCAGGTCGGTCCGCCGGTCCAGCAGGTACAGGTAGCCGTCGTCGTCGAGGTAGCCGATGTCGCCGGGCGTGTAGTCGCGGCCGCGCATGGCGGCCGCCGTCTTGCCGGGGTCGCCGTGGTACTCGAAGCGGTTGATCCCGCCGATGTACACCAGCCCGGGCGAGCCGGGCGCGACCTCCTCGCCGTCCTCCCCGACGATCGTGAACGACATGCCGTCCAGCGCCTTGCCGACCGTGCCCGGCCGGTCCAGCCACTCCTGGGACGACACCATGGTGGCCACGGCCGCCTCCGTGGAGCCGTAGTACTCCCACACCACCGGACCCAGCCAGTCGATCATCGCCTGCTTGGTGGCCGGCGGGCAGGGGGCGGCCCCGTGGTAGAGGTGGGTGAGGGAGGACAGGTCGTACCTCTCCCGGTCCGGCACCGCCAGCAACCGGTGGAACATCGTGGGCACCATGAACGCGTTCGTCACCCGATACCGCTCGATCAGCTCCAGCGCGGCGGCGGCCTCGAACCGGTCGGGCGCCACGATCGAGTGCCCGAACTGCAGCGCCATCATGGCCTGCCCGTACGGCGCCGAGTGGTAGAGCTGCGAGCACACCAGGTGCACCCCGCCCATCGGCAGCCCGAAGTGCCGCCAGCTCTTGCGCATCAGGATCGGGTACAGCTCCTCCGGCGTCAGGTCCAGCAGCCGCCGGCGTACCCCCTTGGGCCGGCCGGTGGTGCCGGAGGTGTAGAGCATCATCGACCCGGCCCGCCGGTGGCCGGGCGCGGTGGCGGGCTGGTCCGCGACGAGCTCGCCGACCGTGAGGGCGTCCGGGGAGATCACCACCTTGGCCCCGCAGTCGGCCACGATGTACTCGATCTCCTCGGTGGTGAAGTGCCAGTTGACGGGGACCAGGTAGACCCCGATCTGGTACGTGGCCAGCATCATGGTGAGGGCGTCGAGCCCGTTCTTCAGCACGGTCACCACGCAGTCACCGGGACCGGCTCCGCGCGAGGTCAGGCCGTTGGAGGCCCGGTTCACCCGGTCGAGCAGCGCTCCGTACGTCGTGCCCTCGTCACCGAGGAGGGCGGGGCGTTCAGGGTCGTTGGCCGCGATCTCGTAGAAACCCCTCATGTTGGCAGACCTTACAGAATTAGATTCTGCAGGGGGAATAGAGGAATTATCCCGCTCCGTCGTGACGTAACCTCAAGGCCATGGCGGACGACGGCGACCAGAGACGAACGTATGAATCACCCACCACTCCGTTCCGCAAGATCGTCCTGCCCGCGGAGGAGACGGTCAAGATCACCCGTCCGCCCGCCCCGGAGTCGTCCAGCCCGGTAAAGCCGCAGAGCAAGGGCTCGGCGCAGTCGCCGACCCAGCCCTCGGCCCAATCGCCGGCCCAATCGCCGGCACAGTCACCGGCCCAGCCGTCGGCCCAGTCGCCGACGCAGTCACCGGCCAAGTCGCCCGCGCAGCCGTCGACGCAGCCTCCGGCCAAGGCTCCGGGGCAGGGTCCCGTCCAGGGCGCGGGTTCGGGTCCGAACTCCGGCCCGCCGTCGGGACCGAATCCGAATCCGAATCCGGGCCCGGGGCCGGGGCCGACGCAGGTCGCGGGACCCGGCGCGGGGCCGGGACAAGGTGCGAGACCGGGGCAGGGCTCGGGGCCGGGACAAGGCGCTGGGCAAGGTGCGGGGCCCGGGAACGGCTTGGGGCAAGGCGCGGGGCCGGGGCTGCCGCCGCCGCAGCAGTTCGGGCAGCCCCCGTCGCGGACCATGGCGCCGCTGCCGCCCCCACCCCCGCCGCGCCGCCTCGGCGACATCCCGATCAAGGCCGTCTACCTCCTCGGCGCCATCCTCGCCACGGTGCTGGCCGTGCTGCTGGTCTTCGTGGTCTTCTCCGGCGACGTGCCGACCCGGCAGCAGGCGGACGAGCAGGTGGTCCCGGTCGCGCCGGTGCCCAGCAGCTCGGCGGCGCCCACGCCGTCGGTCAGCCCGACCCCCACCGAGAGCCCGATCGTGCTGCCCCCGGTGCCGGCGAGCAAGAAGTACGCGACGCTGTCCGGCACGGCGTCCCTGGTCACGGGTGTCATCACCGACAAGACCGTCGGCATCACCTACCCGAGGCTGGGCTCGCCGTGGAAGGCCAAGTCGTTCCCGCCGTTCTCGATCGCGCAGCGGATCGGCAAGGTGGCCATCCCGCACACCGTGATCGCCTCGGCGATGTACCCCGGCGAGTCGCCCGAGAAGAAGCCCAGCTCGAACGCCGACTACCGCGACATCGCCACCCAGGCCGCCCGCTGGTCGATCCGCACCCAGTACCCCAAGGGCGCCACCCTCCAGTGGACCGCCTCGCAGAAGATCCCGGTCGGCAAGGGCTGGACGCTCGGCTACAAGGTCACCTACACCTTCGACGGCAAGGAGCAGGAGGCCCAGGCGATGGTGACGATCATCGAGGTCGGCAAGACCAAGCCGGCGATGCTCATGGCCTCGATCCCCGAGACGAACAAAACCCGCTGGCGCGACCTGAACACCCTCGTGCAACAGGTTCGTCCGCTCTAACCGGCCGCTATGCCAGAAGCATCCTCTAGAATATGGTTCTGGGCATGCACTCAGACCTGGCTGGAGGATGAGCAATGGCAATCGGGTTGAGCGAGGAGCACGAGGCGCTCCGCGAGTCGGTGAGCGGCTGGGCCGAGCGGAACATTCCCTCGGAGTCGCTGCGCGCCGGAGTTGACGGGCGCCCCGCGTTCTGGTCCGGCCTCGCCGAGCAGGGGCTGCTCGGCCTGCACGTGCCCGAGGAGTACGGCGGCTCCGGCTACGGGCTGCTGGAGGCGGCCGTGGCCGTCGAGGCACTGGCCGAGCGCATGGCCCCCGGGCCGTACGTGCCGACCGTGCTGGCCAGCGCCGTGATCAACGCCTCCAAGCGCCCCGAGCACCTGGAGTCGTTCGCCGACGGCACCCTGACCGGCGCCGTCGCGCTGACCGGCGCGCTGACCGGCACCCGCACGGAGGACGGCTCCCTGATCGTTTCCGGCACGGCCGAGCCCGTGCTCGGCGGCTCGCTGGCCGACTCGCTGGTGCTGCCGGTCGCCACGGCCGACGGCGAGGAGTGGGTCCTCGTCGACGCCTCCTCCGCCACCGTCACCGAGGTGAAGTCGCTCGACCTCACCAGGCCGGTGGCGAAGGTGGAGCTGTCGGACGTGGTCGTCCCCGCCGAGGGCATCCTGGGCGGCGTCGAGAGCACCGACGTGCGCAACATCGCCGCGATCCTGCTCGGCGCCGAGGCGGCGGGCCTGGCCTCGTGGTGCGTCACGGCCGCCGCCGACTACGCCAAGGTACGCGTCCAGTTCGGCCGCCCGATCGGCCAGTTCCAGGGCATCAAGCACAAGCTCTCCCGCATGCTCGTGGCCCTTGAGCAGGCCGGGGCCACCGTGTGGGACGCCACCCGCGCCCAGGGCAAGGAGCTGGAGTTCGCCGCCGCCGTGGCCGGGGTCATGGCGCCCGACGCCGCCGTGCAGTGCGCCAAGGACGCCATCCAGACCTTCGGCGGCATCGGCTACACCTTCGAGCACGACGTACACCTCTACTACCGCCGCGCGCTCACCCTGCGCGCCCTGCTCGGCTCGTCCGCCGAGTGGGCCGCCACCGTGACCGCGCTGTCCCTGCAGGGCGTCTCCCGCGAGATGGAGATCGACCTGCCCGAGGACGCCGAGGAGCTGCGCGAGTCGATCCGCGCCGAGATCGCGGAGATCGCCCAGCTGGAGGGCAAGGAGCAGAAGCGGGCACTGGCCGGCCGCGGGTTCGTCATGTCCCACCTGCCCAAGCCGTGGGGCCGCGACGCCAAGCCGCTGGAGCAGGTGCTGATCGCGCAGGAGCTCAAGGCCGCCAAGGTCCGCCTGCCCGCCATGATCATCGGTGCCTGGGTGGTGCCGTCCATCGCCATGTACGGCACGCCCGAGCAGCAGGAGCGCTTCCTGCCCAAGACGCTCAGCGGCGAGATGATCTGGTGCCAGCTCTTCTCCGAGCCCGGCGCCGGCTCCGACCTGGCCTCGCTGCAGATGAAGGCGGAGAAGGTCGAGGGCGGCTGGCGGCTCAACGGCCAGAAGATCTGGACCTCCGTCGCCCACGTCGCCGAGTGGGGCATCTGCATCGCCCGCAACTCGAACGAGGGCTCCAAGCACGAGGGCATCACGTACTTCCTGGTCGACATGAAGGCCCCCGGCGTCACGGTCAGGCCGCTGACCGAGATGACCGGCGAGAACCTGTTCAACGAGGTCTTCCTCGACGACGTCTTCGTGCCGGACGACCTGGTCGTGGGCGAGGTCGGCGAGGGCTGGAAGGTCGCCCGCAACACGCTGTCGAACGAGCGCGTCTCGCTGTCGTCCGGCTCGGGCGGCACCGGCGCGTCGGTGCCCGACCTGCTGGGCCTGGTCGGCCGGCTGGGGCGGGAGCTGACGCCGGTGGAGGCGCAGCAGGTGGCCGAGGTGGTCTGCGAGGGCCACTCGATCAACGCGCTGTCGCTGCGGGTGACGCTCAAGCAGCTCGCCGGGGGCGAGCCGGGCGCGGACGCCTCCGTACGCAAGCTGCTGTCCACCTCCCACGCCCAGCACGTCTCCGAGACCGCGGTGGACCTGCTCGGCCCGGCCGCCGTGATCGCCGCGGACATGAAGCTCGGCGACGCCGGCTACTGGAACCGGGCGGTGCTCGCGACCAGGGCGATGACCATCTACGGCGGCACCACGGAGGTGCAGCTCAACATCATCGGTGAGCGCATGCTGGGCCTGCCCAGGGACCCCGAGCCCGGCAAGTAACACATGTGACCCCGCGGCGGCTACTCTCCCCTGTGCCTGGAATGTCCGGGAGCAGGGGAGAGGCGGTGTTCGTGACCCGCGGGCAGGAGTGGCTCGCGCGGCTGGCTCCCGCGCTCCTGGGCGCCGGCCTGGCGGCGCTGGCGCTGGGGCCCGCCCTGGGCTGGGGGCTGGTGCTCCGCTACGACCTGCTCTTCGTGCCCGGCGCACCGCTGCTGCCGGACCGGGGCGGCTTTCCCCGTGCCGTGCCCAGCGACCTGGTCGTGGCGCTGCTGTCGCGGGTGCTGCCCGTGGAGATCGTGCAGAAGGGGTTCCTGGTCGCGATCTTCGTGCTGGCCGCGTCCGGCGCGGCGGCGCTGGTGCCGCCGGAGCGCCGGCTCGCGCGGCTGGTCGCCGCCGCCTGCTATGCCTGGAATCTCTATCTCGCGCAGCGACTCATGCTCGGCCAGTGGGCGCTGCTGCTCGGCGTGGCCGGCCTGCCGTGGGCGGTGCGGGCCGCCGGCCGGGGCCCGGCCCGGCTTCTCCTCGCGCTGATCCCGGCCGCGATCGGCGGGTTCCAGGCGATGCTGGTCTCGGCGCTCACCCTGCTGCCGGTCGCCGTCGCCCGGCGCAGGACGCTCGTGACGGCCGGGGTCCTGGTCCTGCTCAGCCTGCCCTGGGCGATCCCCGCGCTCGGCTCGGGGGCGGTCACGGACCCGGCCGGGGTGGACGCGTTCGCCGCCCGGGCCGACGGGCCGTTCGGCGCGCTCGGCAGCCTGCTCTCCCTAGGCGGCATCTGGAGCGCAGACGCCGGCCTGCCCGGCCAGGAGTCCTGGTGGACGGCCACCGCGCGGCTGCTCCTCGTGGCCGCGGGCCTCTACGGGTACGCGAGGCTGCGGTCGGAGCGGTCGGAGCGGCCGGAGCGGCCGGAGCGGCCGGAGCGGCCGGAGTGGTGGGGCGGGCTCGCCGTGGCCGCCGCGGGCGGGTTCTGCGTGGCCGCGCTGGGGGCGTTCCCGGCGGGGCGCGCGGCGCTCAAGTGGCTCATCACGCTGTGGCCGGGGTTCGGGCCGCTGCGCGACGGCCAGGTCTACCTGGCGCCGCTGGCCCTGCTGGTCGCGGTCGGCCTGGCCGGCGTCCTGCGGTCGGGCGCCTCCGCAGTGGTGGGGATCCTGGCGCCGGTGCTGGTGCTGCCCACGCTGGCGTTCGGGGCGTTCGGCCGGCTGGCGGCGGTCACGTACCCGCCGGACTGGGTGGCCGTGCAGCGGATCGTCAACGGCGATCCCGCGCCCGGAGCGCTGCTGTCGCTGCCATGGGGCGCGCACCGGTCCTTCGCCTGGAACGGCGGGCGGATCGTGCTCGACCCGGCCACCAAGCTCTTCGAGCGACGGGTGCTCTGGGACGACACGCTCTACGTCGGGCTGCCGGACGGCGGGCGGTTGCGGGTGCGCGGCGAGGACCCGCTCAACCGGCGCGCGGGCGACCTCCTGGCCGCGGGCGACTACGCGCGGCTCCCGGCCCGGTACGTGCTGATGCCGGCAAGTCAGAACGGGTTCCTACTCGAACAGGCAGGCTGGAAGACCATTTTCCGCGGAAAAGAGCTCCACTTGCTGCGGCGTTGACCGGCTGTTTTGTGATATACCGGAGAGTAACTTGCTTTATCACGGTTTGACCAATGTTATGGATTCGAGCCGGAACACGTTCTAGTCTCGGCACACTGCGCCACTGATCGGAAGGGAGTGCTCTGTTGTTGCGACTTCTCGTGGCCCTGGCCATCGGAGCTCTGCTGGCGGTCGGAGCCTCCGTCGCGGTGGTCAACGTGGCATCGCCCTCTCTGACCCCGCCGAACCAGCCGTTGTACAACTACGGCACCAGGTGATCCTTCCCGCTTGAGGGGCCATCCCAGCTCGACAGCACGGAGGGTGGCTCCGCCATGCCCGCATGCTCGCTGACGAGGAGTGACGGTGGTCTTTACCGGTGAGCACCGGGGGGAGGCGGCCCAGCTGGCCGCGCCGCGCACCCGCGGCGAAGAGGGGGGCGAACGCCCGCTCACGGGCGTCCGTATCGCGATGCTCAACTTCCGCGAGCCCCGGCAGTCCACCGCCGGCGGCGCGGAGGAGTACGCCTGGCAGGTCAGCCGGCACCTGCTGGCCCAGGGGGCCTCGGTCGTCTTCGTGACCGGCCGCCAGCGGGGGCAGCGCCGCGCCGAGGTCCTGGAGGACATCGAGCTGCGCAGGATGGGCAACCCTTATCTGGTTTACCTTCTGGTGCCGCTCTGGCTGCTGTTCCACCGGCGCAGCGTCGACGCCGTAATCGACACGATGAACGGCATCCCGTTCTTCTCCCCCCTTGTCGTACGCCGCCACACCCCGGTGTTCTGCCTCGTGCACCACGTGCACAACCGGCAGTTCCACGCCTTCCTGCCCCGGTGGCTGGCCAGGATCGGCTGTTTCGTCGAGGGGCCGGTCGCCCGGCTGCTCTACCGCCGCTGCCTGACGATCACGGTCTCCGAGTCGTCCGCCCTGGAGCTGCGCCGCAAGCTGCGCTGGCTCGCCCCGATCACGGTCGTGCCCAACGGCTGCGTCGAGCCCGTGCCGGCCGCGCGGGAGTCCGGCCAGGACGGGCCGTCGATCGTGTACGCCGGCCGCCTGGTCGGTCACAAGCGCATCGAGCGGGTCGTCGACCTGGCCGCCGAGCTGGGCGAAGCGTGGCCCGGACTGCGGGTGCACGTCGTCGGGCGCGGCCCCGAGCACGGCCCGCTGGCCCGGCGGATCGCGGCCATGGAGCTGGGCGGGCGGGTCGAGCTGCACGGGTTCCTGCCGGAGGCGCGCAAGAACGCGCTGCTCGGCGCCGCGCGGCTGAACGTGACCGCCTCGGAGTTCGAGGGGTGGGGGCTCACCGTGATGGAGGCGGCCGCGCTCGGGGTGCCGACCGTGGCCTACGACGTGGCGGGGCTGCGCGACTCCGTACGCGACGGCGTCACCGGCTGGCTGGTGCGTGACGGGGAGAGCCTGGCGGACGTGGTCGAACGTGCGCTGAAGGAGCTGGCGGATCCGGACCGCCGGGCCGCGATGGCCGGCGCCTGCCGGGCCTGGGCGGCCGAATTTACGTGGAACCGAACTGGAGCTAGCATAACCGGACTTATCCTGGCGAAACTCCAAGATCGCGGCGGAGCCTATCAGTGACCCAAGCCTCGTCTGGACTCCGGGGGGAGCTCGCGGAGTCCACAGCCGAGAGCTACGAGGCACGGATCAGGCACAGGCTGCGACTGCTCGCCTCCTGCCTCCTGCTCGGGGCCATCGCGTTCAACACCTCGACCGAGAAGATCATCCCCGAGACCAAGCTCGACATGGCGGTCAACCCGCTGGGCTTCCTCGGCCGGGCCCTGCACCTCTGGGACGGCGCCTACTTCGGCCACCTGCAGAACCAGGCGTACGGCTACCTGTTCCCGATGGGACCGTTCTACGCGCTGTTCCTCAAGCTCGGCATGGAGTCCTGGGCGGTCCAGCGGCTGTGGATGTCGCTGGTGCTGTGCACCGCGTTCCTCGGCGTGGTCCAGCTCGCCCGCGCGTTCGGCATCGGCGGTCCGTACGGCCGGGTGATCGCCGGCTTCGTGTACGCCCTCGCCCCGCACGCGCAGGCGCTGATCGGCATCAACTCCTCGGAGTTCCTGCCCAGCGCCGTCCTGCCGTGGATCGTTCTCCCCCTGGTCAAGGGGGCCCGGCACGAGCTGCCCGCGCATCGGGCGGCGGCGCTGTCCGCGCTCGCCTTCCTGTTCTGCGGCGGCGTCAACGCCGTGGCCGAGGCCGCCGTGCTCGTCGTCCCGCTGCTCTACCTGCTGACCAGGCGATCGGGGGCCGGCAAACGCCGGCTGATCGCCTGGTGGCTGCCGCTCATCGCGCTCGCCTCGCTGTGGTGGGCCGCGCCGCTGCTGACGCTCGGCGGCTACATCTTCTCCTTCCTGCCGTTCATCGAGACCGCCAGCGCGACGACCGGCGTGACCTCGCTGGTCAACGCCCTGCGCGGCACGTCGAGCTGGCTCAGCTTCCTGACCGTGGACGGGCAGACCTGGCTGCCCGACGCCCACCAGCAGGCCACGGTCCCCTGGCTGGTCGTGGTCACCGCGGCCGTGTCGGCGCTCGGTTTCGCCGGCCTGACCCTGCGCCGGATGCCGGAGCGCCCCTTTCTCCTGATCAGCCTGGTGTGCGGGGTGGCCGTCATCACGACCGGCCATCCGGGCACCCCCCACCACGAGCTCATGGTGAACCTGCTGGACGGGCCGCTGGCGGCCTTCCGCAACCTGCACAAGTTCGACGCCCTGATCAGGCTGCCCGTGGCGCTCGGCGTCGCCGGGCTGCTCTCCCTGGCCCACCTGCGCTGGCGCAGGCCGCTGACCGTCGCCGCGGCCGGGCTCATGACCCTGTCGAGCCTGCCGATCCTCTACGCGGGGCTCGCGCCCACCGGTGGCTTCACCGCGATCCCCGACTACTGGAAGCAGGCCATCTCCTGGCTGGGGAACAACGCCGGGAACGGGATGGTGCTGGCCGTGCCCGGGGCCAAGCGCGGCGAGTATCTCTGGGGACGCCCCCTGGACGAGCCGCTGCAGGCGCTCTCGCAGACCCGCTGGGCCACGCACACCATCGTGCCGTGGGGGTCGGCCGGCATCTCGCGGGTCATGGCCGCCATCGACGAGCGCCTGTCCACCGGCAAGGGCTCCGCGGGGCTCACCGCCACGCTGCGCCGGATGGGGGTGTCGTACCTGGTCGTGCGCAACGACCTGGACCGCGCCACTATCGGCACCGCCTGGCCGGCCCGCGTGCACCAGGCGCTGGAGGACTCGCCCGGCATCTCGCTCGCGGCCCAGATGGGGCCCGGCGTGGGCATCGGCCGGTACGGCAGGGCCGCCGCCTGGCTGGACCAGCCGTACCACGCGGTCGAGATCTACCAGGTGGCCGGCGCCGCGCCGCTGGTGGGCACCGTCGACGCCACCCGCCCGCTGCGTGTGGGCGGCGCCCCCGAGGCCGTGCTCGACCTGGCCGAGCAGGGCCTGCTGGACGACGACCGCCCGGTCCTGCTCAACGACGACTCCGGCCAGGTCGAGGTGCCCGCGCACGACACGGTGCTGACCGACACGCTGCGCCGCCGCGAGCTCTCCTACCCTGACCTGCGCCGCAACGCCAGCGCGACGCTCACGGCCGGCGAGCCGTTCAGAGGCTCCTCGCCGTCGAACGACATCCTCGACCCCTCGTGGACGAAATACCTGGCCACGGCCGGATTCACCGGGATCGCGAACGTCACCGCGTCCACCTCGGAGGCGGACGTCACGGCGGCGCCCGGGAGCAGGGAGCCCGGCCACCAGCCGTTCGCCGCGCTCGACGGCGACCGGCGGACGAGCTGGCGCTCCACCGGCTGGAACGGCGCGGAGGGCGAATGGCTGGAGGTCACCTTCAGCACGCCCCTGACGGTCCCCACGATCCACGTGGCCTTCGAGAACTCGCCGATCGGCCCCGCGCCCACCGAGGTGGCGGTGGAGACGGACACCGGCTCGCTGCGCCAGCGCGTACGCGCCACCTCGGACCCGCAGGAGCTGGTCGTGCCGAAGGGCCCGATCAGCCGGCTGCGGCTGGAGGTGCTCGCCACCGCCGGCGAGCAGCCGGGCAGGCTCGGCGGCCGGGTCGGGATCACCGAGCTGACCGTCCCCGGCGTGCAGGCCGGCCGCACGATCACCGTGCCCGACCCCCGCGCGGGCTCGGTCGAGCCGGCCACGATCTCGGTCGGCCGGACCGGCGACGTCCCCGGCTGCGTCAAGGGCTCGGTGGCCTGGAGCTGCGCCCAGGGCCACGAGGTCCTTGGTGACGACGGCAACGGCTTCGACCGCACGTTCACCGTCAGGAAGGACGGCTCCTACGACGTCTCCGGCCGTACGGTGCTCACCGACCGCACCGCCATGGAGCGGCTCAGCGCGCTGCCCGGCGACTCCATGAAGGTGGCGGCGTCCTCGACCTCCGTGCAGCACGGCGCGGCCGGCGGCCGGTGGGCGTTCGACGGCGACCCGAAGACCGCCTGGTTCGCCGACCCGCTCGACCCCCGGCCCACGCTGAGCGTCGACCTCGCCCGCAGGACGCGGCTGTCGCAGATCCGCGTCGTCACGCCCGACTCCTACGTCGGCGCCCCGCCCATCCGGGTGACGATCCGGGCCGAAGGCGGGGTCAGGCAGAGCTGGGTGGGCAAGGACGGCCTCATCCGCTTCCCGGCCATGACCGCCCAGAAGGTCCGGCTGGAGTTCGGGGCGTCGGGCGGGCGGGCCATCGAGATCAGCGACGTCGCCTTCCCCGGGGTCCGCCCGCTCGGCGCGCTGACCGGCTTCCCGCTGAGGCTGCCCTGCGGGTACGGCCCGACGCTCACCGTGAACGGCCGGGACGTGCACACCCAGGTCGTCGACGGCACGCTCAATGACGTGGTCACCGGCAAGCCCGTCGCGTTCACGAGCTGCGAGCCGCTGCGGCTGGAGGCCGGCCAGGGCCGGATCACGGTGCGGACGGGAGACGCCTACCGCATCGAGTCCGCGGTCGTCGGCCCCAGCTCCGACGCCCGTCAGGCGGCGCCCGTGGAGATGCGCGAGGTGTCCGTGGACTCGTGGGAGGCCGGCGAGCGGGTGATCAAGGTCGGCGTCACCGACGACTCCTACCTCGTCGTCAACGAGAACTTCAACACCGGGTGGCGGGCCAGCATCGGGACCACCGAGCTGAAGCCGGTCCGGCTGGACGGGTGGCGGCAGGCATGGTTCCTGCCCTCGTACACCGCCGGCACCGTCACCCTGACCTACGAGCCCGACGAGTCCTACCGTGCCCGCCTGGCGGCGGGTGGCGGGCTCGCGCTGCTGGTCGCCGTGCTCGCCCTGGTTAGGACGGGCCCGCCCGCGCGGCACCTCGCGCCGGTGCGGCCGGCCCGCCTGCGCGCCAGCATCGTCCTGCCCTTCGCCGTCGCCCTGGGGTTCTGGACCGGCGGGGTGGCGGGCGCGGCGGTCGTCGGCGCGGTCTGCGCCCTGGGATCGTGGCTGCGGCCGCTGCGCGGCGCCGAGCACGCGCGCGTCGGCCCCCGCGTACGGCTGCTGCTCGGCCCCCAGGCCGGAATCGTCCTCTACCTGGTCGCGGCGGCCTGCGTGGCGGCCGGCATGGACGGCCTGTGGCCGCAGCTCCTCTGCCTGCCCCTGCTCGCGCACCTGCTCGCCGAGATCCCCGCCCGGCGGGCCCCGCGCAGGCAGGCCCCGGTTCCCGTCCCCGTCGCCGCCGGCGGCCCGACCATGACGAGTGTCCCGTGACCGAGACGACCAAGCCGCGCACCGGGATGGTCCTCACCGTCCCGGCCCCATTGGCGCGCCTGGCCGGGGCCGTGTCCCGGTGGGTGCGCGGGCGCGGCGTCCTGCTGGTCGCGCTGGTGCTCATCGCCGCGAGCCTGGCGTGGAAGGCGGCCATCGTCTCGTCCTCCTACTTCAAGGAGGACGACTTCGAGTTCGTGGCCAGGGCGATGGAGAGCGAGCTCTCCTTCGACTACCTGACCCGCATCCACTTCGGCCAGTTCATGCCGGGCGGCTTCCTGCTCGCCTGGCTCACGGCCCGGCTGGAGCCCTTCGGCTGGGGGTACGCGGCGGGCGGGATCCTGGTGCTGCACGCCTTCGCCGCCCTCGCGGTGCTGCGCATGCTGCGCGTGGTGTTCGGCCGGCGGCCGGCCATCCTCGCACCGCTGCTGATCTTCCTCGTCGCGCCGATCGCCGTGCCCGCGCTCGTGTGGTGGGCGGCGGCGCTCAACACCGTCTTCCTGCAGATCGCCCTGCCGATGGCGATCGCCTCGCACTGGCACCACCTGCGTACCGGGCGGATGCGGCACGCCCTGGCGGCGGCGTTCTGGGTGCTGTTCGGGCTGCTGGGATTCGTCAAGGGCTTCGCGCTGCCGCTGCTGCTGCTCGCCCTCACCGCGATCTACCACGGTGGCCTGCGTACGGCGCTGCGCAGACACCTGCCGGCCTGGGCCGCGTACGTGACCGTCGTCGTCGCCTTCGGGGCGCTCTACGTGCAGCGCTCGCTCTCCGCGCCCAACACCGGCGGGCTGCCGATCTTCGACCAGGCCACCGGCTTTCTGTGGGAGCTGCTCGGCAAGACGTTCGCCACCACCGTGCTCGGCGGCCCGTGGCGGTGGTTCGCGGGCGGCGACTGGGGGGTGGCCTCGCCGCCCCTGGCGGTGGTGATCGCCTCGCTCGTCACGCTCGCGGCCGTGGTGCTGGTCACCTCGCACTACCGCAGGCGGGCCGGGGCGGCCTGGGCGATGTTGCTGGGATACGTCCTCGTCGCCGATGCCCTGCCCGTGCTGTGGGGGCGGGTCCACCTGCTGGGCTCGTTCGTCGGCACCGACACCCGGTACCTCGCCGACGCCGTCCCCCTGGTCGCCCTGGTGGCGGGCCTCGTGCTGCTGCCGGTGGAGGGCGAGGCGGAGCCGTACCGCAGGGCACTGCCCGCCAGGGAGCGGGTGAGCGGGGTCCTCGGCGCGGCGCTCGGGCTGTTCGTGGGGGCGTCGCTGGTGTCGGTCACGCTCTTCGCCGGCTACCTGGGCGCGGACCGCCGTCACCGCTACATCGAGACGGCGAGAGCCGAGCTGGCGAGGACGCCGCCCGACGCCGTGATCTACGACCGGCTGGTGCCGTCCGAGGTGCTGCCGAACAGCTACCGGACCTACAGCCTGACCTCCAGGGTGCTGGGCGCGATGGCCTCCCCGCAGCTCAGGGCCAGGATGCAGGCGCCGCCCGCGGCGCTCGACGGCCTGGTCTTCGACGAGCGGGGCCGCCTGCGGCCGGTGGACGTGCAGGGCATTACGCTCGCCCCCACCACGAAGGACCGCTGCTGGCCGGTCACCGGCGGGACCGTGCAGGTGCCGCTGGACAACCGGGCCCGCCGCGTCGAGGGCACCCTGGTCCGGCTCGGGTACGCGGCCCGCACGGACGCGGAGGTCACGCTGTGGATGGGCGAGCGCGCCACTGACGTGCGGCTGCGGGCGGGCCTGGGCCAGGTGTTCCTGCTCGCGGTGCCGGGCGCCGACCGCATCGTGGTCCAGGACGTGCCGAAGGGCGTGTGCTTCGGCGACGTCACGCCGGGTCAGGCGGTGCCGCGACCATGAACGTCATGAGCCGCAGGAACCTGGCGCTGCTGCTGGCCGGCGTGGGCGCCTTCCTGCTGACGCTCATCCCCCTGACCCGCCTGTACGTGTCCGCCCAGGTGCTCAAGACGCCGCTGGAGCAGCAGAGCATGACCAGGTCCGTGGCGGAGTCGGCGACCTATCTGGACCCGGCCACGATGCGACCGGCGGTGGGGGACCTGGTGCAGACCCGGTGGCTGTTCGGCGACGTGCTGGCCGGCGACGCCGACCGCGCGGTGTGGGGCGAGTCGATCTCCGTGTCCACGCGCGAGGACGAGCGGCTGGACTATCACGAGCGGCGGCTGGCCTTCGACCGGCGCACCGGTGTCATCATCAACTGCTGCGGCGAGTACCTCGACGAGAACGCCTCGATCAAGCAGTCGGGACTGGCGTTCCGCTGGCCGTTCAATGCCCAGCGCCGCGACTACACCCTGTTCGACCTGCGGCTGCGCCAGCCGGTCACGGCCGCCTTCGACGGGGTGGAGCGGGTGCGGGGGGTCGAGACCTACCGGTACGTGCAGCGCACGCCGCGCCGGCTGGTGCCGGGGGAGACGCCGCCGCTGCCGCGCGCCCTCGTCGGGCTGCCGGGCAAGGGCGACGTGGGCCTGGCCAGGCACGCCGAGATCCGGCGCACGTACTGGGTCGAGCCGGTCAGCGGCCAGCCGGTCAAGACGGTGGACGAGGTCAAGGAGACGCTGGTCACGGCCGACGGGCGGGGGCGGCTGACCGCGCTGGACGCCAGGTTCACCACCACGGAGGCCGACGTCGCCGCGGCGCTGAACACGGCCTCCGCCTACAGCCGCTGGATCCTGCTGCTGGGCACCGTGGCCCCGATCGCCGGCGGGGTGCTCGGGGCGGCCTGTGTGGTGACCGCCCTCGGGCTCATGCGGCGGCGCTCACCTGCGGCGCAGGACGAGCAGCAGGTTCCAGGTGACCAGCTCGCGGATGCCAGGTAGGTGGACGACATGGCGAGCCCAGCGCGGAAGGTAGCGGGGGATCGCGTCCAGGATCTCCGCGTCCCGGCACCGCCGGGCCCAGGCCAGCGGCTTGGCCACGCTCGCGGCGTACATGCTCTCGCCGTAGACGTTCTTGGGCTGCCTGCCGTGCCTGCGCGCGTAGCGGCGGGCGGCGTAGTGGCCGCCCAGGTAGTGCCAGGGAGAGGTCTCGTGGCCGCCCCAGGGCCCCAGCCAGACCGTGTACGACAGGTAGACGATCCCGCCGGGCCGGGTGACGCGGACCATCTCGTCCGCCATCCTGAGCGGGTCGGGCACGTGTTCCAGCACGTTCGACGAGAAGCACACGTCCACGGAGCCCGTGGCCAGCGGCAGGTCGAGCGCGCTGCCCAATATCGCGTCCCGCGGCGCCACGCCGTCGCGCAGGCGCATCTCCCCGGCGTCGCAGTCCACGCACACCGAGCGCGCCCCGGCGGCGCGCAGTGCGTCGGCGAAATAGCCGGGACCACCCCCCACGTCGGCCACCGTGGCGCCGGCCAGGTCCGTGTAGGTCGCCAGCTGGGCGACCGTGTCCCTGGCCAGGGTGCCGTAGAAGTAGTCCGGATCGCTCTGCTCGACGCGGAAAGCGCGCAGCAGCCGGACGGATCTGCTCAGATCCGCTCGGAACGGTTCGGGGGTGTCCACGGCGCGGAGCTTACTGCAGCGGAAGGAGACCGCGATGGTTGAAGACGTCAAGCGCTCCGAGCCCTTACAGATCACGTTGCCCGCCCTGCGCGGCGGGCCGATCATGGGTGTCGGCCTGCTGCTCATCCTGGTGTCGCTGGTCTTCAGGGCCGGGATCCTCAGCAAGGCGTACTTCGTCGAGGACGACTTCCTCTTCGTGGCCGGCGCCGGTGACAGCGGGCTCACCTGGGAATACCTGACTCGGGTGCACAAGGGGCACCTCATGCCCGGCGCGCTGGCCCTGGTGTGGCTGCTCACGTCGGTGGCGCCGTACAACTGGGCGCTGGTCTCCTTCGTGACCGTCGCGCTCCAGGCGGCGGCCTCGGTGGTCTTCCTCGTGCTGCTGCGGCGGCTGTTCGGCGACCGCGCCGGGGTGCTGGCCGCGCTGGCCGTCTTCGTCTTCTCGCCGCTCACCGTGCCCGCCATGAGCTGGTGGTCGGCCGCGCTCAACGCGGTCCCGCTGCAGCTCGCCCTGGTCGCCGCGCTGGCCGCGCACATCAGGTACGTACGCGAGGGCAAGGGCCGCTGGCACGCCCTGATCTGGACCGCCGTCGGCATGGCCTTCTCCACCAAGGGGGTGTTCATCCCCTTCGTGATCCTCGGGGTCACCAGCGCCTACCTCGGCAAGGGCCCCTGGCTCCGCGCGGTGCTGACCGAGCTGCGCCGGCCCGGCTGGTGGGCGCAGGGCCTGCTGCTGGCCGGTTACGCCGTGCTCTACCTGCTGCGCCGCGACACCGCCGGCTCCGACGCGCTGACCGGGCCGAAGGCGGAGGTGGTCCCCGGGCTCGTCCGCAGGCTGCTGGGCGAGACCTTCCCCACCGGCGCCGTCGGCGGCCCGCTGCGCTGGGGCGGGGTCACCACGACCGGTGGCCTGGCCGACCCGGCCCCGGCCACCGTGATCGCGTCATGGGTGGTGATCGCGCTGCTGGTCGCGGTCACGTGCGCGTACCGCAGGCGGGCCTGGCGGGCGTGGGCGATCCTGGCGGCCTACGTCGTCGTGGCCGACGCGGTGCCCACCGTGATCGCGCGGGCCACGGCCTGGGACCTCGTGGGCGCGGAGACCAGGTACGTGGCCGACGCCGCGGTGCTGTTCGCCCTCTGCCTGGCGCTGGCGTGGCTGCCGGCGCAGGGGGAGGAGGACGTCGTGCGCAGGCCCGTGCCGGGCGGGCTGTCGCTGGCCGCGGGCGCGCTGACCGCCGCCTTCGTGGCGGTGTCGCTGGTCTCCATCAACGCCTTCGGCAACACGCTCAGCGGAGACCGGGTCCGGACTTATCTGGACAACGCCCGTGACTCGCTGGCCACGGCGGCGCCGGGCGCCGACATCTACGCGCGGCCGGTGCCGCCGGAGATCGTCCTGCCCTGGAACGGGCCGCGCCGGCTCACCTCGTACGTGCTGGCGCCGCTGGCCGACGCCGAGACCCGGGAGCGCATGCGCAACCCGCGCCCCACGGCCGAGCCGTACGTCTTCGACGCCACCGGCAAGCTCGTCCTGGTGGGCCGGGTGACCCCGTTCTTCGACGCGGTCAAGGGCGCCAAGTGCTATCCGGCGGGCAAGTCGTTCCCGGTCGAGTCCTACGGTGGGCCCGGCATGGTGGTGGCCATGGCCTACACCAGCCCCCGGCCCGTACAGGTCGTGCTGGACCTGGGCGAGGTCCAGCGGGCGGCCACCCTGCCCGCGACCGGTGCCATGGGCGCGCTGTACTACGTCCCGCACGACGGGGCCGGCAAGGGGATGCGCATCACCGCGGCGGGCGGCCAGGGTCAGGCGTTCTGCCTCAGGGCGGTGGCGTTCGGGGAGCCGGGACCGGCCCCGCCGGCCCTTTGAGGCACGAACCGGATCAGCCGCCTGGCGGGCTCCTCCACGTAGCGGTGGGTGAGCCCGGCCAGCCCGACCGTCAGCGCGCTGACCGCGACCAGGTTGAGCGGCAGGTTGCCGGTCCACGGCTGCTGGCCGGTGAAGTCGTACCAGAGGTAGAGGACCACGAACTGCCACAGGAAGACGCCGTAGGAGATCTGGCCGAGATAGCTCATGAGCCGCCCGCCGAGCAGCGTGTGCACCCGCTCGCTCCCCAGAGCGGCGGGCGCGACCAGGCAGAAGGCGATGAGCGTGTAGAGGGCCTGCTCGGAGAAGGCGGTCCAGATGCTGCCCAGCCCGACCAGGCGCGGCCCGGTCAGCGGCGTGGAGGCGATCAGGTACGCCAGCCCGGCGATGAGCCACAGCGAGCCCCACGACGACGCCAGGGCGGCGCACAGCCGCCGGACGCGGCCGTCCTCCTCCCTGGCCCAGACGGTCAGGACGGCCAGCGCCATGCCCGGCACGAAGAACGTCCAGGAGCGGGGCAGCCACACGTTCATCCACGGCCGGAACTCGGGGAAGTACTCGACGATCGTGTACGCGTACGACACGGCGCCGAAGGCCGCCAGCCCGATCAGCAGCCGCCTGGCCCGGGCCCGCAGGTCCGGGCCGGCGCGCAGCGCGAACCACCGCAGCACGGCCGCCATCAGCGGGAGCGTGAGGTAGAAGCTCAGCTCGACCGCCAGGCTCCACATCTGGCCGAGCCCCTTCGGCCCGAGCCCGAACCACCACGGGTTCGTGTCGTAGGTGTGCACCAGGAACAACATCTGCGCCCACGTCCACGGGTCCGACGCGTGCGCCTCACCCCACAGCAGCAGCGCCACCGCCACCACCAGCCAGTACGCCGGGATGATGCGGAAGAAGCGCCGCCACAGGTAGCGGCGCGTGTCCGGGGTCCGCTCGCCGGTCAGCACCTCCGCCGCCCACGGGCGGTACAGCAGCAGCCCCGACAGCGTGAAGAAGATCGGCACGCCGATCTCGCCCCGCGCCAGCACGCCACCCAGGAACCCGGGCTCCAGCGCCGTCCCGGTCTCCATCGAGACGTGGAACAGCAGCACGGCGAAGGCGGCCACGGCCCTGATCCCGTCGAGGGAGGTCTGGTGGCCCGACACGACCGGCACGGCCGCCGATGTAGAACCTGTTTCGGTCACGTTTCCGCATCCCTGGTGACGTTGGTCACTCACCGCAATAACATTACCGGCGAGTAGAACTAGTTCCAGTCACAGTCACCCAGCATGGAGGGTCCATGAACCGGGTCGTCGTTGGCAGCGTCCTGATCGCCGCCGGGGCATTCCTCATTGTTCTGGCACCCCTGCTGAGATTCCAAGTGGCACCCGCGCTCAGCGCCGCCGCGGGCGACTACTACGGGATCACCAAGCTGCGGGCGGCCGGCGCACAATACTTCAGCGTCCCCGACGGCAGAGTGCTCACCGCCGACCTCGACATCATCGTCACCACTCGTGGTGACGTGAAGGAGGCCGCCGGTGACCGCGTCGTGTGGGACGAGTTCACCGCCGTGAACGACGTCACCAACAGCAAGGCGGGCATCGACTTCACCGAGCGGCGCAGCGCCTTCGACAAGCGCTCCGGCGTCGGGCTCAACTGCTGCGGCGTCAACATCGACAAGGCTCCGGTGCAGCTCCAGGGGCAGATCTACAAGTTCCCGTTCGACGCCGAGAAGAAGACCTACCTGGTCTTCAACTCCAGCACCGGCAAGGCGTACGAGGCCAGGTTCGTCGGCGAGGAGAAGGTGAACGGCCTCGACACCTACAAGTTCGAGCAGGCCGTCCCCGAGACCAAGACGCAGACGCTGAACGCCCCCGCCGCCTGGTTCGGCATGGGCACCTCGGGTGACGTGCAGCTCGACCGCTACTACTCCGGCACCGTCACGTACTGGGTCGAGCCCACCACGGGCGCGCCCGTACGCCAGGAGCAGCAGCGCAACGAGGTGCTCAAGAGCCAGGACGGCGTCGAGCGCTCCAAGGCGTTCGTGGCCACGGCCAAGATGACCGATGACACCGTGCAGAAGCTCGTGGACAGCGCCAGGGACGGCAAGAGCCAGATCACGCTGATCAGGACCACGGTGCCGATCGTGGTGGGCGTGGTCGGCCTCGTGCTGGTCGTGGTGGGCCTCCTGCTGACCCTGCGCGGGCGCAGGACCGCATGAGCCAGGGGGTGGCCGCGCGGTCCCGTCCGGCCACACCCGTGCTGGCCCTCCTCAAGGCGGCCAGGCCACGCCAGTGGCTGAAGAACCTGCTGGTCCTGGCCGCCCCCATGGCCGCCGGGGTGCTCGGCGAGCCGCGCAGCCTGCTCGCGGCGCTGCTGGTCTTCGCCGCGTTCTGCCTGGCCGCCAGCGGCTCCTACCTGATCAACGACGCCTCCGACGTGGAGGCCGACCGGCTGCACCCGCGCAAGCGGCGGCGCGCGGTCGCGTCGGGGGCGGTGTCCGTGCGGGCGGCCCGGACGACGGGTGTCGTCCTGCTGGTCCTGGCGCCCGGCGTCGCCGGGCTCACCGGGAGCTGGCAGCCGGCCGCCGTGGTGGCCGGGTACGTCGCGCTGACGCTGTCGTACACGCTGTGGCTCAAGCACCAGGAGGTCGTGGACCTCATCGCGGTCGCCGGGTGCCACGTGATCAGGGCCTACGCCGGGGCCGTGGCGGTGGACGTGCCGGTGACCGGCTGGTTCCTGATGGTCGTCTCGCTCGCCGCGCTGCAACTGGTGGCGGGCAAGCGCGAGGTGGAGCTGCGGGCGCAGGGCGTGAGCGGGACGCGGGCCACGCTGGCCGCCTACCCGCCCGGCTACCTGACCCAGGTCCGGGTCATGTGCTCGGGCGCGATGATCGTGACGTACTGCCTGTGGGCGCTCAACGCGCACGACGACCTGTTCTACGGGCTCAGCATCATCCCGTTCCTGCTGCTCGTGCTCCGGCACAACCTGCTGGTGAACCGGGGTGAGGGCGAGGAGCCGGAGGAGCTGGCCGTCCGCGACCGGCCGACTCTGGTCTTCACCGCCGGGCTGGTCGTGCTGGTGGGCCTGGGGATCTACGCATGACGACGTTCCTGACCGGCTGGGGGCGTACGGCGCCCACCCCGGCCATGCTCGCCCGCCCCCGCACCCTCGACGAGCTGCGGGAGGCGGTCGAGGACGCTCCCCGGCGCGGCCTGGTGGCGCGCGGCCTGGGCAGGTCGTACGGCGACGCCGCCCAGAACGCCGGTGGCCTCGTCCTCGACTGCACCGGCCTGGACACCTGGACCTTCGACGAGGCCACCGGCCTGGTCACCGCCTCGGGCGGCGTGAGCCTGCACGAGCTCATGACCGAGCTCGTCCCTCGCGGCTGGTTCCTCCCCGTCAGCCCCGGCACCCGGTACGTCACCGTCGGCGGCGCCGTCGCGGCCGACGTGCACGGCAAGAACCACCACCGCGACTCCTCCTTCGGCGCCCACGTCCGCTCGCTCACCCTGGTGACCGCCGGCGGGACGGCCCGCGTCCTGCGCCCCGGCCAGCCGCTCTTCCACGCCACCGTCGGCGGCATGGGACTGACCGGGGTGATCGCCGAGGCGACCTTCGCCTGCGTGCCCGTCGAGAGCGCGCGGATGCGGGTCGACGTGGAGCGCACCGGCGACCTGGACGAGACGCTGGCGGTCATGGCCGCCACCGACGACCGCTACCGCTACACGGTGGCCTGGATCGACCTGCTCGCCCGGGGGCGCCGGATGGGGCGCAGCGTGCTGACCAGGGGCGACCACGCCGGACGTACCGAGAAGAGGGAGCCCGGCTTCGCGCCCGGCCCGCTCGTGCGGGCGCCCGCGTGGGTGCCCGGCGGGCTGCTCAACGGGCTGAGCGTGCGCGCCTTCAACGAGGTCTGGTACCGCAGGGCCCCGCGCCGCCGGACCGTCGTGCAGGACCTCGCGCCGTTCTTCCACCCGCTCGACGCCGTCGAGGGCTGGAACCGCGTGTACGGCCCGCGCGGCTTCGTCCAGTACCAGTTCGTGGTGCCCTTCGGCGCGGAGGAGACGCTGCGCGGCATCGTCGGGTCGCTGTCGGCGCACGGCACCGTGTCGTTCCTGACCGTGCTCAAGAGGTTCGGGCCCGGCTCCGGCGGGCTGCTGTCGTTCCCCATGCCCGGCTGGACCCTCGCCCTGGACATCCCCGCCGGGCAGCGCGGGCTGGGCGGCCTGCTGCGCGGCTTCGACCGGCGGGTGGCCGAGGCCGGGGGGCGGGTCTACCTCGCCAAGGACTCGCGGCTGCGCGCTGACATGATGGCGGCGATGTATCCCGAGCTGGAGCGGTGGCGGCGGATCAGGGACGAGGCCGATCCCGCCGGCCTGTTCCGCTCCGATCTGGCCAGGAGGCTTCGGCTGTGAAGAACGCGCTCGGCGCCGTCGACACCGTGCTGCTGCTCGGCGGGCGCAGCGAGATCGGCATGGAGATCGTCCGGCTGCTCGTGGGGCTCGGCGCGAGCCGGGTGGTGCTGGCCGCGCGGGAGGACTTCGTCCCGCCCGCGCTCGGCGTGGAGGTCCACGTCGTGCCGTTCGACGCGCTGGACGTGCACGCGCACGGCGCGGTCCTGACCAAGGCGGTCGAGCTGGTCGGCGACCTCGACGTGGTGATCTCGGCGTTCGGGGTGCTGGGGGCCCAGGCGGACTACGACGCCGACCCCGCGGCCGCCGCGCGGGACGTCACCGTCAACTACACCGCCCACGTGTCGGTGGGGCTGCACGCCGCGAGGGTGCTGCGCGCGCAGGGACACGGCACGCTCGTGGTGCTGTCGTCAGTGGCGGGCGCGCGGGTGCGCAAGGCCAACTTCGTGTACGGCTCCGCCAAGGCCGGGCTCGACGGGTTCGCCCAGGGGCTCGGCGACTCCCTGCACGGGACCGGCGCCCGGGTGCTGATCGTCCGGCCCGGCTTCGTGATCGGGCGGATGACGAGGGGCCTCGTCCCCGCACCGTTGTCCTCGACCCCCCGGCAGGTGGCGCTGGCCACGGTGGGCGCGTTGCGCGACGGCGCCTCCTCGGTCTGGGTGCCGCGCGCGCTCGGGCCCGCCTTCGGCGCGCTGCGGCTGCTGCCCAGGGCCCTCTGGCGCAGGCTGCCGCGATAGAACTCGTTCCATTCGGCTGACCGAGCAAAGGTTCTAGAGTAGAACGCGTTGCAGTTTGGCGGCCGGGCGTCTTATGGTCAGGGCATGCGGACACGTGTCACGGACATGTTCGGAATCGAGCTCCCGATCTTCGCGTTCAGCCACTGCAGGGACGTGGTCGCCGCCGTCAGCAGGGCCGGTGGCATGGGGGTGCTCGGTGCGCTCTACTTCACGCCCGAAGAGCTCGAGATGGAGCTCAAGTGGATCGACGACCACGTGGACGGCCGGCCCTACGGGGTCGACGTGGTCATGCCGGCCTCGTACGAGGGCGCGGAGTTCGCCCCCGAGGAGCTGGTCGGCCGCCTGCAGTCGATGATCCCCGACGGCCACCGGGCCTTCGTCGAGGACCTCCTCGCCAAGCACGGGGTGCCGCCGCTGTCGGCGGACGCGGACGCCGGGCGGGTCCTGCTCGGCTGGACCGACGCCACCGCGCGCCCCCAGGTGGAGGTCGCGCTGCGCCACCCGATCGCGCTCCTGGCCAACGCGCTGGGCCCGCCGCCCGCCGACGTCGTGGACCTCGCCCACGCGCACGGCGTCAAGGTCGCCGCCCTCGCCTCGACCCCGCGCCACGCGCTCAAGCAGGTGGAGGTCGGGGTGGACGTCGTCGTCGCCCAGGGCACCGAGGCCGGCGGCCACACCGGTGAGATCTCGACCATGGTGCTGATCCCGCAGGTGGTGGACGCCGTGGACGTGCCCGTGCTGGCCGCCGGCGGGATCGGAAACGGCCGCCAGATGGCCGCCGGCATGGCGCTGGGCGCCGAGGGCGTCTGGACCGGCTCCATCTGGCTCACGGTCGAGGAGGCGGACACGCCGGAGATGGCCAAGCGCCGCATCCTGGAGGCCACCTCCCGGGACACCGTCCGCTCGCGCAGCTGGACCGGCAAGCCCGCGCGGCTGCTCAGGAACGAGTGGACGGAGGCGTGGGAGTCGGAGGAGTCGCCGGGGACGCTGCCGATGCCGATGCAGTTCATGCTGGTGTCGGACGCGCTGCGCCGCATCGGCCGCTCGGACGCCTCGGAGCTGGCGACGTTCCCCGCCGGCCAGATCATCGGGATGATGAACCAGGTCAAGTCGGCCAAGGACGTGGTGTTCGGGCTGGTGGAGGAGTACACGGAGGCCCTGGAACGCCTGGAGCGCCTCACGGGCGACTGAGACGTCCCCGTCTCGAAGGGCGCACCGGCCCCGCTCGCGCGGGGCCGGTGTGTCAGTGGTTCCCCGTCAGCGGCCCTCGTACGCCGCCGGGCGCTTCTCGCGGAAGGCGTGGGTGCCCTCCTTGGCGTCCTCCGAGCCGATCACCGGCCAGCCCAGCTCGTCCGACACCTTCAGCGCCGCCACCTCCGGCATGCCCAGCGTGTCCCGGTACGTCCGCAGGATCGCCTGCACCGCCAGCGGGCCCGAACTGGCCACGTCGTCGGCCAGTTCGCGGGCCGCCGCCAGCGCCTGGCCGTCCGGGACCACGCGGTTGACCAGGCCCATCGACAGGGCCTCCGCCGCCGTGATCGCGCGCCCGGTGAGGAGCAGGTCCATGGCGTGGCAGTACGGGATCTGCCGGGGCAGCCGTACGGCGCTGCCGCCCATGGGGAACAGCGCGCGCTTGGCCTCGAACAGGCCGAGCGTGGCCGACTCCGCCACCACCCGCAGGTCCGTGCCCACCAGCAGCTCCGTGCCGCCGGCGACCGCGTAGCCCTCCACCGCGCAGATGATCGGCTTGGTGGGCAGGTCCTCGCGCAGCAGGCCCTTCCAGTGGAAGTTGGGCATCTGGGCGGCCCTGGCCTGGACCTCCGGGTCCGTCGACGCCTGGCCCATGGCCTTGAGGTCGGCGCCGGAGCAGAACGTGCCCTCCGCGCCCGTCAGGATCGCCACCCGGACGCCGGGCTCCGCCGACGCGTACGCCCATGCCGAGGCCAGGCCGATCAGCATGTCCGAGGACAGCGCGTTGCGGGCTTCCGGGCGGTTCATGGTGACGGTCAGGACGTGGCCGTCGCGTTCGATCCGGCAGTGCGGGGTGCTGATCGGCAGGAGCTCCACGGATGCCTCCGAAGTCGCTGTATCAAGCGCTTGTTAGGCAGCGATCATACCTCGTGGATCAAGCGCTTGCTCAGGGCTTCGCTCCCGGGATACGCTCCCACCAGCAAACGAGAACAGGTTCCTGTTTTGCTCGCCCTGAGCTGAGGAGATCAGATGGGCACGCTCGGTTTCTGGAGGCTCGCGCAGGCGGATCCCGAGTGGATCGCGGCCGTGGACCCGGACGGCACGCAATACCGCGCGGGCGACCTCCTCGCCCGCTCGAACCGCCTCGTGCACGGGCTGCGCGAGCTCGGCCTCCAGCCCGGCGACGGCATCTGCGGCCTGGTCCCGAACGGCGCCGACGGCCTGGTCCTCTACCTGGCCGCCCTGCAGGCCGGCTGGTACTACACGCCGATCAACTGGCACCTGACCGGCCCCGAGATCGCCTACATCGTCTCCGACAGCGAGGCCAAGGCCTTCTTCGTGCACCCCCGCTTCCTGGCCGAGGGCACCCGCGGGGCCCAGGCCATCGCGCCCGAGCGCCGCTTCCGCATGGGCGGCACGGCGGAGGAGTTCCGGCCCCTGGCGGAGCTCCTCGACGGGCAGCCCGACACGACTCCCGCCGACCGCACCGCCGGTGCGACCATGCACTACACCTCGGGCACCACCGGCAAGCCCAAAGGCGTCCGCCGGCAGCTCAGCGGCCTGGACCCGGACGACGCCGCCGAGCTCATGACCTTCCTGCTCGGGCTGTTCGGCATCACCCCCGGCCGCCCGAACGCGCACCTCGTGACCTCGCCGAGCTACCACACGGCGGTGACCCAGTTCGGCGGCACGGCGCTGCACATGGGTCACACGCTCGTCTACATGGACAGGTGGGACGCCGAGGAGATGCTCGCGCTCTGCGAGCGCCACCGCGTCACCAACTCGCACCTCGTCCCGACCCACTTCAAGCGGCTGCTCGCCCTGCCGGAGCAGACCCGCTCCAAGTACGACCTCTCCTCCCTGAAATGGATGATCCACGCCGCCGCCCCCTGTCCGATCCCGGTCAAGTGGGCCATGCTCGAGTGGTGGGGCGACTGCGTGTACGAGTACTACGCGGCCACCGAGGGCGGCGGCACCCTCGCCACGCCCGAGGGCTGGAAGGCCCACCCCGGCACGGTCGGCTCGGCGTGGCCGATCAGCGAGCTGCTCATCGCGGACGATCAGGGCGAGCCGGTGCCCACCGGAACCCCCGGGACGATCTACATGAAGATGATGGGCGTCCCGTTCGAGTACAAGGGCGACCCCGCCAAGACCGCCGCGAACCGCCTCAAGGACTACTTCACCGTCGGCGACATCGGATACCTGGACGAGGACGGCTTCCTCTACCTGTGCGACCGCAAGGCCGACATGATCATCTCCGGCGGGACGAACATCTACCCGGCCGAGATCGAGAACGAGCTCATGATCCACCCGAAGGTGGCCGACGTGGCCGTGTTCGGCATCCCGGACGAGGAGTGGGGCGAGCAGATCAAGGCCGTCGTCGAGCCCGCGCCGGGCGCCGAACCGGGGCCCGAGCTGGCCGCCGAGCTGCTGGCCTCGCTGGAGGGGCGGCTGGCCAGGATGAAGTGGCCCAAGAGCATCGACTTCATCGCCGAGATGCCCCGCGAGCCCAACGGCAAGCTGCTCAAACGCAAGCTCCGCGCCCCGTACTGGGAGGGACACGACCGTGCCATCTGATCCGCTGGTCGCTCAGCACGTCCTGGAGTTCCCCGGCGGCTACACGCGTACGACGGGACCGGTGGTCGGCCGGTTCCTGAGCGAGTTACGCGCCCGCCGCATCGTCGGGGTACGGACGGCGGAGGGCCGGGTGCTCGTCCCGCCCCTCGAGTACGACCCCGCGACCGGCGAGCCCGTCACCGGCGAGTACGTCGAGGTCGGCCCGGCGGGCACGGTCACAACGTGGGCATGGGTGGACGAGCCGCTCGAAGGCCACCCGCTCGACCGCCCCTTCGCCTGGGCGTTGATCGAGCTCGACGGCGCGGACACGGCCCTGCTGCACGCGGTGGAGGCCGAGAACCCCAAGGCGATCGGGGCCGGCACGCGCGTCTGGCCCGTCTGGCGCGACCGGCCCACCGGCCACATCACCGACATCTCCCACTTCGCGCCCGAGGTCACGAAGATCGTGTCCAACGTACGCGCCGAATACCGCCTCCAGGCGGGCGGCGCGCTGCGCGTCTTCCTGGAGGGCGTCGAGCGCGGCGTCCTCCTCGGCGGCCGGTGCGCGAGCTGCGGCAAGGTGTACGTGCCCTACCGGGCGGCCTGCCCCGAATGCGGAAGCGCCATCCCGGAGACGCTCGAACTCCCCGACACCGGCACGATCACCACGTACGCCATCAACAACCTGCCGGATCCACGGGCTCCGCAGGTGCCGTTCGTGTCGGCGTACATCCTGCTCGACGGTGCTGACGTCCCCATGATCGCCCTGATGGGCGACGTACCCGCACACGAGGTGCGCCAGGGCATGCGCGTCAAGGCCGTCTGGGTCCCGGAGGGCGAGCGGACGGCGTCCATGACGAACATCCGCTGGTTCGCCCCCACCGGCGAGCCGGACGTGGAGCTGTGATGAGAGACGTAGCGATCGTCGCATTCGCCCAGACGCGGCACACCGGCCAGGACACCGGCCTGACCGAGCCCGAGCTGATCCTGCCCGTGATCAACGAGGTCAAGGAGCGTACCGGGCTCAAGCGGTTCGGCTTCACCTGCTCCGGGAGCTGCGACTACCTGGCCGGGGCCCCGTTCTCGTTCGTGTCGGCGCTCGACGCGCTGGCCGCCTGGCCGCCGATCTCCGAGAGCCACGTCGAGATGGACGGAGCCTGGGCGCTGTACGAGGCGTGGGTGCGCCTCCAGCACGGCGACATCGACTCGGCCCTGGTCTACGGCTTCGGCAAGTCGTCGCTCGGCGACCTGCGCACGATCATGACGCTCCAGCTCGACCCGTACTACCTGGCCCCGCTCGGCCTCGACCAGCTCTCCTACGCCGCCCTCCAGGCCAACGCGGTCGGCGCGGACCGGCGGGAGCTCGACGAGATCGTCCGGCGCAGCCGCGCGGACGGCAGGAGTAACCCGTACGCGCTCGATCTGCCCGAGCCGGACGGTGAGGACTTCGCCGTACAACCGCTCAGGAAGACGGACGTGCCGCCCATCACGGACGGCGCGGCGGCGATCGTGCTCGCGACCGGCGACCTGGCCGCCCGGCTGTGCCCGAATCCCGCCTACATCAGGGGAATCGCGCACCGCATCGAGCCGCACTACCTGGGCCTGCGCGACCTGGCCCGGTCGGTCTCCGCGGCCGACGCCGCGCGGGCCGCCGGGGTCGGCAAGGCGCCCGTCGAGGTGGCGGAGCTGCACGCGCAGTTCCCGCACGAGGAGATCGTCCTGCGGGAGGCGCTCGAACTGGGCGGCGACACCGTGATCAACCCGTCGGGCGGCCCGCTGGCCGCCAACCCCGTCATGGCCACGGGCCTGATCCGCATCGGCGAGGCCGCGCGGCGCATCCACGACGGCGACGCGAGCCGCACGGTCGCGCACGCCGCCAGCGGCCCCTGCCTGCAGCAGAACCTCGTCACCGTCCTGGAGGCATGAACAATGGGCAACCGGTGCGCGGTCATCGGCGTCGGGCAGACGCACTACACGACCAAGCGGCGCGACGTCTCGATCGCCGGGCTGGTGCGCGAGGCGGCGCTGCGGGCGCTGGCGGACGCCGGGCTGACGTTCAAGGACATCGACGCCGTGGTCATCGGCAAGGCGCCGGACCTGTTCGAGGGCGTGATGATGCCGGAGGCGTACCTGGCGGACGCGCTCGGCGCGGCGGGCAAGCCCATGATGCGCGTGCACACGGCGGGCAGCGTGGGCGGCTCCACCGCCCTGGTCGGAGCCTCGCTGATCCAGGGAGGGGTGCACGAGCGGGTGCTCGTGGTCGCGTTCGAGAAGCAGTCGGAGTCCAACGCCACCTGGGCGCTGTCCACGCACCTGCCGTTCAACGCGTCGCTGGTGGTGGGCGCGGGCGGCTACTTCGCCCCGCACATCCGCGAGTACATGCGCAGGTCCGGCGCCCCCGGCCACATCGGCACGCTGGTGGCGGTCAAGGACCGGCTGAACGCGCTGAAGAACCCGTACGCGCACCTCAAGATCCCCGGCATCGACCAGAAGATGGTCGAGTCCACGCCCATGCTCTGGGAGCCGATCCGCTACCTGGAGACCTGCCCGTCCAGCGACGGCGCCTGCGCGCTGGTGCTGTCGTCGGAGTCGGCGGTCACCGGCACCCCGGCCTGGGTGCACGGGACGGCCATGCGCTCGGAGCCGATCTTCCGTGCCGCCCGCGACACGGTCAGCCCGCAGGCCGGCAAGGACTGCGCCGCCGACGTCTACCAGCAGGCCGGCATCACCGACCCGCGGCGGCAGATCGACGTGGCCGAGGTGTACGTCCCGTTCTCCTGGTACGAGCCGATGTGGCTGGAGAACCTGGGGTTCGCGGCGGAAGGGGAGGGATGGAAGCTCACCGAGTCGGGCGCCACGGCACTCGACGGTGACACCCCCTGGAACGCCTCGGGCGGGGTGCTGTCGAGCAATCCGATCGGGGCGTCGGGGCTGATCAGGTTCGCCGAGGCCGCGCTGCAGGTGCGCGGGATGGCCGGCGAGCACCAGGTGGACGGCGCCCGTACGGCGCTCGGCCACGCCTATGGCGGGGGAGCCCAGTTCTTCGCGATGTGGATCCTCGGACGGGAGAGACCCTGATGGAGTTCAACCACGCTGACCTGTACGAAGGGCTCGCGGACACGATCGGGGACAGGACGGCCGTCGTCTGCGGCCAGGAAAGGCGCACCTACGCCGAGCTGGAGGCCGAGTCGAACCGGCTCGCCCACTACCTCATGGACCTCGGCGTCCAGCCGGGCCAGCACGTCGGCCTGCACCTCTACAACGGCATCGAGTACGTCGCCGGCCTGCTGGCCGCCCTCAAGATCAGGGCCGTGCCGATCAACGTCAACTACCGGTACGTCGAGGCCGAGCTGCTCTACCTCTACCGGGACGCCGACCTCCGGGCACTGCTCTACGACGTGGAGTTCGAGCCCAGGGTGGCCGCCGTGGCCGGGGACGCGCCGCTGCTGGAGCACCTGATCGCGGTGGGCGGGCAACCGTCGCTCGGCTCGGCGGTGCCGTACGCGACGGCCCTGGAACACGGCAAGCCGGAGCGGGGCTTCCCGCCGCGCTCGGGCCAGGACGTGTACATCATCTACACCGGCGGCACCACCGGCATGCCCAAGGGCGCGATGTGGCACGTCGAGGACCTGTTCATGGGCTTCGGCGGCGGCAACCCGTACGGCGAGCCGCGCGCCACCCCGCAGGAGGTCATCGACGAGGCGATCAAGGCCACCCCCATGGTCATGATGGCCGCGCCGCCGCTCATGCACGGGGCCGCGCAGATGGCCACGTTCATCTGCTGGTGCATGGGCTCGACCATCGTGTACGTGCGCAAGTTCGAGGCCGCGGAGGTCTGGCGGGCGATCGAGCGGGAGCGCGTCGCCACCCTGAACATCACCGGCGACGCCATGGCCAGACCCCTGGCCGAGGCGCTGGAGAAGGGCTCGTACGACGTCTCCTCGCTGTTCGTGATCAGCTCGACCGGGGCCATCCTGTCCGGCGCGGTCCGCGACCGCCTCCAGGAGCTGCTCCCGAACGTCATGATCCTGGACAGTTTCGGCTCCACCGAGTCCGGCTACACGGCCTCCGGCGTGGCCGGCTCCTCGCCCGAGACGGGACTGCGCTACCAGCCGAACTCCGTGGTCAAGCTGGCCGTGCTCGACGAGCGGAACCGCCCGGTCGAACCCGGCTCCGGGCAGATGGGGACGGTGGCGCGGTCGGGGCGGGTGGCGTTCGGCTACTACAACGACCCGGACAAGACGGTTCGCACGTTCGTCACCGACGAGGTGGGCACCCGGTGGCTGCTGACCGGTGACCTGGCCACGGTGGACACCGATGGCACCGTGAACGTGTTCGGCCGGGGCTCGCAGTGCATCAACACCGGCGGGGAGAAGGTGTTCCCCGAGGAGGTCGAGGCGGTGCTCAAGGGGCATCCCGCGGTGTTCGACGCGGTGGTGACCGGGGTGCCGGACGAGCGGTGGGGCAACCGGGTGGCCGCCGTGATCGAGCCGCGGCCCGGCATCGAGGTCACGGCCGACGAGCTGGACGGGCACTGCCGGCGGCTCCTGTCCGGGTACAAGGTGCCTCGTACGTACGCGTTCGTGACGGAGATGGTGCGCTCGCCGGCCGGCAAGGCCGACTACCGGTGGGCCCGCGAGACGGTCGAGAACACCACCACGGACTGAGGCAGCCGATCTTGGTCAGGTCGGGCGGCGCTGGGAGCTCAGCCGGCGCAGCTCGGCCTCGACCGCCCGCACCTCCTCACCCCTGCCCCCGGCCGTCTCCAGCAGCTTCAGCCGCCCGATCAGCACGTCCCGGAGCAGCCCCTGCCCGCCCTCGGCCGCGGGCAGCTCGCGCAGCAGGTCCGCGGCGACCCGCAGGGCGGCCTCCGCGGCGTCGTCCCGGCCCAGCTCCCACTGGCAGAAGCCCAGCCGGGCGTGCGCCACGGCCCTGGCCAGCGCGTCCCGCGTCACCTGGGTGCTCCGGTGGAAGACGAGCCCGGCCTCCAGCGCCCGCCCCGCCTCCATCAGCGCGTCCCCCAGCATGAGCATCGCCTGGGACAGCAGCCCCGACTGCAGCGGATTGTCCGGCGAGAACCGCTCCAGCGCCGCCACCGCCTCCCGCAGCGGCTGGATCGCCTCGGCCGCCAGCTCCCGCATCCTGAGCGCGGAGGCCAGGGTGAGGCAGGCGCCGGCGCGGCTGGTGTGCAGGACGTGCGCGTTCATGCCCGCGGTCAGCAACTCGTCGTAGATCGCGATGGCCTCGCGCGCCCTGGCCTCGGCCTCCGCGCCGCCGTCCAGCCGCAGCAGGGGGAGCAGCTCCGAGCTCTGCGCCAGGGAGTCGGCCAGGATCGCCCGGTAGGTCAGATCGTCCGGTGCCCGCCGGGCCAGCGGGATCAGGCCCTCCACGAGCGCGTTGGCCTCGTCGAGCTCGCCGAGCATCATGTGACACCTGGCCAGCCGCTGGGTGGCCAGGGCGTGCTTCACGGTGCCCGGTTCGTGGCCGGTCGTGGCGATCCGTGCGTACTCGGCGGCCTCCTGCGGGCGCCCGTCGGCCAGGAGATCGTCGGCGATCAGCGCGGCGGTCTCGGCGGCGGCAAGAGGCTCCGCCAGCCCGCCGAACAGCCGCAGGGCCTCCACCAGGTGCGCCATCGCCTCCTGCCCCCGGCCGAACGCCCGCAGCACCCGCCCCCGCACCTGAACCGCCCGCGCCCGCACCCGCGGCAGCTCCCGCCCCGCCTCCTCGGCCCGGTCCAGCTCGGCCAGCGACCAGGCGATCGCCTCCAGTGCGGCCTGCGAGCGGTCCAGCGCGGCCAGGGTGGAGCCGAGCTGGGCGTAGGTGACGGCGGCGACGGCCGGGTCGTCCAGCTCGTCACAGAGATCGGCGGCCCGCTCGCAGTGGGCCAGCGCCTCGACGGGGCGGCCCTGGGCGAGCAGCTCGGCGGCGTACCGGTTCAGTGCCTCGGCCAGCGTACGGTCCTCGCGCTCGCCGAGCAGCACGATGGCCTGCTCGACGACGGCGAGCCCCCCGCCCGGCCCGCCCTCGGCATCCCGGGAACCCAGCGCGGACAGCCGGGCCAGGGCGGATCCGAGGTGCTCCCGATAGACCCCGGAGACGGCGGCGAGCCCCCGGTAGACGCGCACGGCCAGCTCCGCACCCGCCACGGCGCTCGCGGTGTCACCCGCCTCCGCCGCCGCGGCGCTGAACGCGGCCAGATACCGGCCGTACCGGTCGTGCGTCTCCGGCGCGCCCGTCTGCGGCACCTCCCGCTCCAGCTCCTTCGTGAACGCCGTGAGCGGCCCCACCAGCTCGGCCGCCGCTCCCTCCACCGCGCCGGCGAGCTCCTCGACGAGGGCATCGAGCACATCCGTCCCGGGAAGCGGCCGCAGCTCCAGGATCTGCGCGTACAGACCGGTTCCGGCGGCCGGGCCCTCCTCCTCCACCCGCAACCTGGCCAGCCGGACCAGCGCCAGCAGATGCACGCCGACCAGATCGTGGGGGACAGGCTGCCCGAGCCGCGCCATCGCCGAGGTGCCCGCGGCCAGCCGCGTCCGGGCCGCCTCGCTCTCGTGCAGCTCGGCCAGGCACAGCCCACCGAGCTCCAGGCAGGTGGCGGTGACCAGCCGGTCCCCGTCGCCGGGCGGCGAAGGGGTGAAGTCGAGCGCGCGGGTGACGGACTGCAGCGCGCCTTCGGGGTCCTGCCGGGTGAACCGGATGCCGCCCTGCAGGCGCAGCGCCCCGGCCAGGGCGACGGGACGTTCGAGGCCCTCCGCCACGAGCTTCGCGTACAGCTCGACCAGCCGGTCGGCCGCCGCCTCCGCGTCGGACGGGCAGGCGGCGCGGGACAGGGCGACCGTCTCGAGGATCATCAGCTCGGCCAGCTCGGTACGGAACTCGGCGCTCGTCTGGGCGTGCGGCTCGTAGGACTCGATGGCGGTGAGCAGGTGAGGAATGGCCTCCTTGTGGCGCCCCAGCACCACCAGCGACCGGCCGAGGGCAGCGGCGACCATGCCGACGGCGATCGCGTGCGGCCCGTCGGGCGCGGCGTGCCGCTCGAGCAGCTCGGCCGCCCGCATCGCCAGCGCGAACCCTTCCCCGGCCCGCCCGGTATCCGCCCAGGCCCGGGCGAGCACGGCCTGCGCCGACAGGTACGCGTGAATCTGCTCGATCCCCGGCGTACCGGCTCCCTCGACGGCCTCCCGGCACTCCGCCAGCCGCCGCTCAGCCCGCCCGACGGCCCCCTCGTGCCCGCCCGCCGCTTCCGACCGCCTCATGACCAGATCCAGCAGCCACGGCTGCCCGTCGGCGGCCTCCTCCCCGGCGGCCGGGCCGGCTTCCAGCCTCCTGCGCAACCTGGCCCGCACCTCGGACCGATGGGCCTCCTCGGCACCCAGCACGTCGTACAGCTCGGCGGCGATCTCCAGCTGCGCCCGGCCGTCGGCGGTCCGGCCCAGCTCGTCCAGGCAGAGGCCGAGCAGCCGCCTGCCCGCGGCCTGTGCCGCCGTGTGCCGCTCGGCCGCCACGGTCATGGCCTCCTGCAGCGGCCCGAGCGCCTCTTCCGGCCGGTCGTCGATCAGCAGCAGCTCTCCGAGATCGAGCAGCTGCCCGGCCAGGGCGGGGCGGTGCTCGTCGGGTTCGAGCGTGACGAGGGCCCGCAGGCTCCGTACCGCCTCGGCGGCGGACCGTACGGCGGCGTCCAGGTCTTCCAGGCCGGCGTGCAGCCTGGAGAGCACGGCCGCGGCGGAGGCCAGCATGGCCCGCAGGCCGGGCTCCTCCCGCGCCAGCGCCCGCAGCCGGGAGACGGCCTCGGCGGCCGGGACGAGGGCTTCGGCCGGCCTGCCGTGCGTCTCCAGCCAGCCGGCGAGCAGGTGCAGGCGGTGGGCGAGGTCCCTGTCGGTCGGGGCGACGCCCTTGACGGCGGACGTGGCGGCGACGGCCAGGCAGGCGGCCAGCTCGGGCAACGCCGCGCCGGCCGCGATCCCCTCGAACGGCGTCAGCGGCTCCGGCACCTGTACGGCGAGCGGCTCCGGCACCTCGCCGAAGACCGCCGTCACACCTCGCTCGGACGCCTGAACGGAACCCGCTGCGGCGGCACGGCCCGGCGGCGGCCGCCACGGCTCGAACACCGAGCCCGCCCCACCGGCGAACGCCTGCGCGCCGGTCTCGCCCACGGGCGACCACGCGCCGGACCCGCTGGAAGGCGCCTGCGGGCGGGCCTTGCCGAGGGACGCCTTCGGCGGCTGCCCGACGGGCATGAGCCGGTTGGCCGGTGGATCGGCCCCGGAACCCGGCGGCGGCAGGCGGTCGCCGGACGTGTCCGGGCGCGGCAGCGGGACCGTGGCCGCCTCAGCGTCCGGGTGCCGGTCAGCGGCCGTCTCGGGCCGTACGGACAGGACACCCGTCACGTTCGCCGCGAAACCGGCGTCACCCCCGGCCGCCGAGAACGCCGCCACGGCCTCCTCCAGCCGTCCCGTCCCCAGGAGCGCGCAGGCGACGTTGTAATGCGCCCGCGCGGACTGCTCCGAATACCGGAGATCGTCCTCGGCCAGGATGCGGAACCGGGCCGCCGCCTCCTGCGCGGGCTTGAGCGCGCCCCCCGCCTCACCGCCCAGCAGCAGGCATGCCCCCAGGCCGAACAGCGCCTCCGCCCGCCCGGCCGCCTCCTCGTACGGAGGAGCGCCGGCGTACGCCTCCACGGCCTCCGCCGCCGCGACCACCGCCTCGCCCACCCTGCCCACGGCGGCCAGGCCGTCCGACAACCGTGCCAGCGCCCCTGCCAGCGCGACCCGCGTACCACCCTGAGCCCGCCGATGCCGGACAGCCAGCTCGGCGAGCGTCACGGCAAGTGCCCGCGACCCCAGCCCGGCCTCCTCCACCCGCACCGCCGGCAGAGCGGCCACGGCCTCGGCGAGCTGCCGGTCGGTGGCGAACAGGCCCAGAGCGGCGTCGAGCACGTCGCCGAGCCGGCTCGCGGGGTTGGTCACGGCCTCCGCGACCAGCGTTCCGATCCGGCTGATGACCAGCGACCACAGCGCCGCCCTGACCCGTTCCCGGCCCGCCGACAGCCGGAGGACGTCGAGCATGCGCACGAGATGCCCGACCGTGCGGCCCTCCTGGTCGTGGACGGCGAGTACGAGCGCGTCCAGGCTCTCCGTCCCGGCCAGGAACTCCTCGACCAGGAGGTCCGGCCCCAGCGGGCTCAGCCGTCCGTCATCGGGGGTGCCTGGTGCGCCCGCAGGGTCACGCCGGCCCGGGAAGACGCGGCCCAGCCAGTCGGCCGCGTTCCGGAGGTGAGGTGTGCTGCGGAGGCCGGGGACGGCCGTCAACAGGCCGGGGAGTTCGGCCGGGGAGGGGGCGGTGAGCGTGAGGACCGCCACGGCCTGCCGAGCGGTCACGTCGTCGAGCCGTTCCCCCGTGTCCGGCCAGACGCGGGCCCACTGATCGCGTTCGCGCGCCAGGAACCGGCCGAGCAGGCCGTCGCCCCTTTCCACCCGCCCGCTCGCGTCGCCGTCCGCGTCGCACAGCCGCAGCAGGGCGGCGAGGTGGACGCGGAGCGGGAGGCCGTACTCCGGGTCGTCGAGCCGGGGCGGGGAGGGGAGGGCGGCGCGGCTCGGCGCGAACGCCTTCATGGCCGCCGACGCGTGCTCGGTCCGCTCGGTGAGCGTGAGCGGGTGGGCGTTGAGGTGCACCGTCGTGCTGTTGAGCCGTCTGAGCCGGCCGCCCGCCGCCGTGTCCAGCCGCCGCCACCAGTCCGGCTCGCCGGGCTCTCTGGCCGCCAGCAGGAGGCGTACGCGGGGGTTGTGCCCGTGCTCGGCCAGCCTGCGGATGAGCTCGCCGACGAGGGGGACGGACGGCTCGGGACGGTCGATGACGATCAGGGTGGGTCGCAGCGCGTCGAGCGACACGGCGCTCAGCGGGCCGGCCGGCAGGCCGGGTAAGGCGTCGAGGGGGAGGAAGCCCGTGTCCCAGCCCGCCTCCGCCAGCTCCACGCACAGCTCGCCGGCCAGCCGCGTCTTCCCCGTCCCGCCGCGTCCCGTGAGGACCGCGATCGACAGCGGGGCCGGGTCGGCGGCCCACACGCGCAGCTCCGCCAGCTCCTCGGTCCGGCCCAGGAACGGCACCACCGCGTGGCGTGCCATCAGCAGCGTCCAGTCCGGGCAGTCCTGGGGCAGGCGCACGCGGGCCGGTTGCAGGAGGGTGGGCAGGGGCGCCGAGAGGTCGCCTTCCGCGACGGTTTCGGGCGGGCCGGGGGCGACCGCCGCCAGCTCGCGGAAGCGTTCGTCGGCCAGCAGGGCGGTCACGGGGATGGCGTCGAGGTGGCGTTGGGCGTGCCCGGAGGGGCTGGTGGCGATCACGCCGATGAGCTGGCCGGCGGGTTCGGCGAGCAGGGCGGCGCCCGACATGCCGTGCCAGAGCGAGTCCGGCATCGACTCGAGTTCGGGGCTCAGCACGCTGACCGTCAGGGTCTTCGACACCGCGCCCGTGGGTGCGTCCACCAGGCCGGCCAGTGTCTCTGGGCTCCGCGCCCCTTCTCGCTGCCCCGTCTGCGGGAAGCCCCAGGCCAGCCAGCGCAGGCGGCGGCCTCCGCCGGTCGCCGGCCGGGCGAATCGGGTGCGCTCGATGCCCGGCAGGTCCGCCCATACCGGCTCGGTCACCCGGAGCAGCACCGCGTTCGCGCCGCCGCGCCCCCGCCACACCGGCTCGGCCGCCACCCATCGATCCGGCCCCGGCCCGCGTACGTGGCAGGGCGCGCCAGGGCGTGCCACGTGCCCGGAGGTCAGCACCAGATCGGCACCGACCACATATCCGGAACCGGTCAGGCCGACCAGGTCGGCGTGACCGGAAAAGACCTCGACGACCCGTTCGAGCCCGAGGCGGTGCGGTGGCGTGTCCATGAGGTCCGCCTCTTAGCTACGTCCCGACGTGCCGTCCCCCTGATCAGCGTCTGATCTCATCTCACTATCGCACTATGGCCCGGAAATTTCCTGGCTTGTCAGGCCTTCTCGGTGGTGAGCCAGGCCGCCAGCCCGAGGTAGACGACCCCGCTGCCCACATCCAGCCGCCGGCGTACGCGGGCCGACCCGCGTACCCGTCCCGCCAGGGCCGAGGCGAGCATCGCGTACGTCCCGTCCGACGCCATGCCCAGGACGATCCACAACAGCCCGAGCAGCAGGATCTGCGGCCCGACCGGCCCCGCCTCCGGGTTGGTGAACTGCGGCAGGAACGCCACGAAGAAGACGGCGGTCTTGGGGTTGAGCACATTCACCACGAACCCCTCCCAGAACAGCCGCCGCCTCGACTGCGCCTTCACCTCGATCGGCTCGTCGCCGTCGCCCCGGCGCATCAGCTTGCGTACGCCGAGCCAGACCAGGTAGGCCACGCCCACGTACTTGACCACGGTGAACGCCGTGGCCGAGGCCGCCAGCAGCGCGCTGATGCCCAGCGCCGCGGCCGCCACGTGGACGACCGAGCCGGTGTGGACGCCGAGCACGGAGATCAGGCCGGCGCCGCGACCCTGGGAGACGCTCCGGGTGACGATGTAGAGGACCGCGGGTCCGGGAACCACCAGCAACCCGAGTGTGAGCGCGCAGAATATGGCGAGTGTCGAAATGTCCGGCATGGGGCCATGGTAGGCGTGGCGTCAAAGGCTTTCCTGGAGGGCTGCCAGCAGCGCTTCGGTGGCCGGCGGGTGTGGCGGCTCGCCGTAGACGGCGGCGTACACGTGCCTGGTCGACCCCGGCACCTCCGCCACCTCCACCTCCGGGTGGCGATGGGCGGCCAGCGCGAGCCCGGGCAGCATCGTCAGCCCCAGCCCGGCCGCGACCAGCGCCTGCACGGCCACGATGTCGTCGCTGGTGAAGGCGATCCGCGGCTCGAACCCTGCCTTCTCGCAGGTGTCCAGCAGGTGGCTGCGGCACCGGTCGCACCCGGCGATCCAGGCCGACTCGGCGTGCTCGGCCAGCCCGCCCGCGGGCCCGCTCGACACCAGGTAGCTGGGGTCGTCGAGCAGGTGCACCATGTGGATGCCGCTGTCCTCGGGGGCGGTGTCGTCGTAGCGGAACATGACCGCGACGTCCACCCGCCCGGCCCGCAGCAGCCGCAGCGCCTCCGGCGGCTCGGTCTCGGTGAGCTGCAGGCGAAGCCCCGGATGCGCGCCGGCCAGCGACCTGGCCGCCTTGGGGATGAACGTCCCCAGCGCGGACGGGAAGGCCGCCAGCCGCACCCGCCCGGAGCGCAGCCCCACGTGCGCGGCCAGCTCCTCGGCGGTGGCGTCGAGGCGGCCGATGATCTCCGCGGCCCGCTCGGCCAGCAGCCGCCCCGCCTCCGTGAGTCGGATGCCGCGCCCGGCACGCTGGACGAGCTTCGCCCCGGTCTCCGCCTCCAGCCGGGCCAGGTGGTGGCTGACCGAGGGCTGTGAATAGTGCAGCTCCTTGGCCGCCGCGGTCAGCGAGCCCTTGCGGGCCACCGCGACGAGGACGCGCAGGCGTACGACGTCGAGCATTCATCAATCGTATCTATAGATCGGCCAGAAGACTTCTGTTGGACCTATCGGTCGAAATGCAGGACCGTGGAAGGGGAAGGCCGATTGCTGATTTTCCCTAGGGGAATACCATGAATATCGCCGTAACCACAGCCACCAGACCCGGGCTCGGCATCCTCGTGGCGGGGGTGTCGCGGATCGTCGACCGCCGGCTCGGCCGCCGCGAGACCGCCCTCGCCGTCGCCGCCCTGCTGCGCGACCACCTCCCCGGGCGCGACATCCTGACGCCCGAGGAACGCGCGGGCTCGCCCGACCGGTACGCCAGCCACGTGCTGCACGCCGAGGAGGGCTTCTCCATCGTCGGCGTCGTGTGGCGGCCCGGCCAGGACACGGTGATCCACGACCACGTCTCGTGGTGCACGTTCGGCATCCTCAGCGGGATCGAGCACGAGACGCTCTACCGCGACATGGGCGACCACCTCGTGGAGATCGGGCGGGCCGACAACCGGCCGGGGGAGGTCAGCGGGTTCGCGCCGCCCGGGGACATCCACAAGGTGCGCAACACCAGCGCGGAGGTCGGGGTGTCGCTGCACGTGTACGGGGCCGACGTGGCCAGGCTCGGCAGCAGCGTACGCCGGGTCTACGACCTCCCGATCAGGTAACCCTCCAGCCGGTCGGCCAGCTCCCGGGGCCTCGCCAGCATGGGAGCGTGGCCGCCGTCGATCTCGTCGGGCGTGATGCCGAGCCGGTCGCGCACGACCCGGCGCATGAACTCGGGGGTGAAGAACCGGTCGTCCCGGCACAGCAGGAACCTGGTCGGCACGTCCGGCCACGCGCCCAGCGGCCACGGCTCCAGCACCGCCTTGTCCGCATGGGAGCGCCCCCGGGAGAGGCACTCCTCGGCGAGCTCCTTGGGCACGTCGTGCAGGAACAGCTCGATCGTGTCCATCTCCGCCTGCTCGAACCCCGTGTTGCCCCACCACTCGGACGGCGGCTCGCCCGGGACCGGGACCATGGCCGTGACCAGCACCAGGAGCTCGGCAGGCGTCCGCGCGCAGACGAGCGGCCCGACGAACCCGCCCCACGAATGCGCCACGACGACCAGGTCGCGGCGGCCCCCGACGGCTTCGACCACGGTGTCGGCGTGGTCGAGCAGGCCCGCGTTCTCGTCCTCGACCGGCAGGTCCACCGCCACCACGTCATGCCCGCGACCGCGTAGCTCGGGCTCCAGCAGGTGCCAGTCCCAGGCGGAACCTCCGCCACCGTGGATCAGCGCGAACGTGGCCATGTTGCGATACCTCCGAAGTCAGGCGACACCCCATCCTGTCCCGGCCGATGAGTTCCCGGCGCCGGCCAGGTCTGTCCATTGACGACCGTCGCACCGAAGGAGTGACCATGGAACCGACCACCCGGCTGGACGCCCGCTTCAGCGCCGAGAACGCCGCCCCGACGTCCTGGGCCGAGGCCCGCGACCAGCTGGAGCGCGCGGAGACGTACTGGCTGAGCACCGTACGCGCCGACGGCCGCCCGCACGTCACCACACTGCTGGCCGTCTGGCAGGACGACGCGCTCTACTTCTGCACGGGCGCCGAGGAGCAGAAGGCCAGGAACCTGGAGGCCAACCGCAACTGCGCGCTCACCACCGGCGCCAGCGCCCTGCACGAGGGCCTGGACCTGGTGGTGGAGGGTGTCGCGGAGCGGGTCACGGACCCCGGCAAGCTCAAGCGGCTGGCCGGTGCCTGGGAGGCCAAGTACACCAGCGAGTGGCACTTCGAGGTCGCCGACGAGGGGTTCGTGAACACCGCCGGCGGGGTGGCCCTGGTCTTCGAGGTGGCGCCGGCCAAGGTGCTGGGCTTCCGCAAGGGCGACTACGCGCAGACACGCTGGCGGTTCTGAGCCGCTCAGGCGCCCGGGGCGATGATCAGGGAGCACTTGGCCAAGGTGGCCGGGCTGCCGTTCCAGGACTACGGCCGCGAGAACATCTTCGTCCCGGCCGGCATGAAGGACTCCGGCTATCCGCAAGGTGTAGAAAATAAATTTGCGCAAACTATATTGCGCAAATTTTCTTTCCTACTTACCCTGCTGTCATGGCCCCCACCGAGAAGACCCATCGCGTCAAGGACCTCGACACGCTCAAGGCCCTGGGCCACCCGCTGCGCATCCAGCTCTACCGCGCGCTCCACGTCGCCGGCACGGCGACCGCCTCGCAGCTCGCCGACCAGGTGGACGAGGCGGTGTCGCTGGTCAGCTACCACCTGCGCAAGCTGGCCGCGCACGGGATCATCGAGGAGGCCGAGGGGCGCGGCGGGGACGCCAGAGAGCGCTGGTGGCGACCGGCCGCCACCAGCATCGCCACCCGGGAAGAGGACTTCAGCGACGCCCCCGAGCGCGCCGCCGTCCACACCGCGGTCTCGCGCGTGTTCGCCCGCCAGCGCGGCGAGCTGTACCAGAGCTATCTCGACACGAAGTCCGCGTGGAGCGACGACTGGCGGAACGCGGCCTTCAGCTCCGAGCACTGGCTGGCGCTCACGGCCGCCGAACTGGACGAGATGGGGGCGGAGCTCAACGCGCTGGTCCGGAGCTGGCGGCGGCGCGGCGAGGCGGCGCGGGAGGCGGGCGACACGGAGGGTCGGGAGAACGTGGCCGTGCATGCGTACGGCTTCCCGTTCCGTACCTGACAGCCCTGATCGGGAGGAGAGAGCCGATGAATCCGGACTTATACCTGTACGTGGAGCGGGTCCGGGCCCGCGAGCTGCGAGCCGACGCCGAACGCGACCGCCTCACCCGCGCCGCCGCCCCGGGCTCGGCGGTCCGGGCCTGGGAGACGCGCCTGGGCTGGGCACTGGTGGCGGTGGGCCTGCGGCTCGTGCAGCGCCGGGCCGTCGACTACTGAGCGAGCCCGAGCTGGTGGCCCATGGCCACCGTGTCCCTGATGGCCCAGTGCTCCACGATCCGGCCGTCCCGTACGCGGATCAGGTCCATCCCGCGCACCTCGTAGCGCCGGCCCGAGGCCGTGTGGGTGCCCCGGCTGAGGTAGACGTTGGCCGACAGGTCGCCGTCGTGCACGTTCTGCTCGACCTCGACCGAGACGTCGTGGAAGCCCGTCTCCCCGGAGGCCGTCCGCTCCCACTTCTCCCGCCACGCCGCCAGGCCGTGGTGGTCGCCGTCCGTGCCGCCCCGATGGTCGATCACGTCGGGGTCGATGAGGGCGAGCGCCTCGTCCATCCGCCCGGCCAGCGCCTCCGGGTAGAGCTCCAGGATCCGCCGATGCACCTCCGCAGCCGTCATGGCGACCCTCCTTCCAGCTAAGTGGGGAACTCCCCGTTTATGGTTCACGGCTACAGTAACCGGGGACTTCCCCACTTAGCAAGGAGTCAGATGGGATCGTCTCGGCCGCTGCGGGCGGATGCGCAGCGCAATCGCGACCTGCTGCTGGCCGCGGCGGCCCGGGTGTTCGCCGAACGCGGCACCGACGCGCCGCTGGACGAGGTCGCCCGCCGCGCCGGAGTCGGGAACGCCACCATGTACCGGCATTTCCCCACCCGCTCCGACCTGCTCGTCGCCGTCTACGCCGACGAGGTGGCCCAGCTCTGCGCCGGCGCGGAGGAGTTGCGGGCGGCCGGGTCGCCGCGGGAGGCGCTGCACGAGTGGTTGCGGCGGTTCATGGACCACCTCACCACCAAGCGCGACCTGGCCCTGGCCGCCTCCCACGAGACGGCCCGGCACGCCGAGTGGCATCGATCGATGCTCGGCGCCGCCTCCGGCCTGCTGGAGGAGGCCAAACGAGCCGGTGACGTACGCGCGGACCTGGACGTACGCGACCTGCTCACGCTCGTCAGGGGCATCACCCTGGCCGCCGCGGACCGGGCCCAGGCCGAGCGCCTGCTGTCCCTGGTGAACTGGCGGGCCTGATCACGGCACGTCGCCCGCCCGGTCCACGATGCCCGACCCGAGCACCGACATCCCCACGGCCTCGCCGTCGTTCACCACCTTCATCCCCATGTAGTGGTAGTCCTCCGGATCGAGGACGTAGTACGCCTTGACACCGTCCCCGGCGTCGAACACCACCCCGACGCCCTGGCGCCCGTCCAGGTCGGTGGTGCCCTGCTCGATCGACACGTGCGGGATCCTGGCCAGCGCCCGGTACATCCCCGCGACCGTCTCCGGCGGGATCATCGGCCCGAACTTCATGTACCACCCGATGGTCCCGAACGCCTTGACGTCGTCCTCGATCTCGGGGGCGCAGTTCGGCCGGCAGATCGACAGGGGGAACCGCTCCCTCTCCAGCCCGCGGAAGTGGGCCAGCAACGCGTCGGGGTCGGAGGGCAGGCTCTCCACCTCCCGCTGCGTACGCCCGACGTGTGTCGGCCCCTTCTCCGCGGCCCCCACCTTGAGCTCGCCGCCCTCCTCCCTGATCGCTTCCCGGCGTCCGTCCATCCGCGCCCACGACTCGAACGCCGGCAGATCGGCGCCCATGTGCTGCGATTCCTTGAGGTAGAACCACTGGTCGGGCCGGATCTCCGTGGCCGGGCTCCGTACGGCGACGAGCGCCGCCTGTTCGAGCACCGACGTGGTGCCGTCCCGCTGTGCCGACACGGCCGGCTGCGTGCGTACCTCGCCGGCCCGCGGCTGGATGACGGCGACGGCCGCGGCCGCCAGCACGCAGGCCCCCGCCACCGTCAGCCCCAGCCGGTACGCGGGCCGCCGGCGCCGCCTCGTCACCGGAACGGCCGTCAGCTCGGCAAGCCTGCGCTCCACCCCCGTGACGTCCGGCCGCTCGGGCACCTCGCTGCGCATCTCCCTGAGGAGCTCGATCTCGTTCACCATCACTCATCCCTCGTCCACGACGGTCGGATCGGCACCAGCGAGCACCCGGCGCAACTTGCCGCGAGCCCGGTTGACCCGTGACCGCACGGTCCCCACGGGAACGCCCAGCGCCACGGCGGCCTCCTCGTACGTCAGCTCCGTCCAGGCCACCAGCAGCAACGTGTCCCGATGCTTCTGGGACAGCCCCGCCAGCGCCTTCGCCAGCCGCCTGCTCGCCGCGCCCGCGGCCACCCGCCGCTCGACCTCGTCCGTGAACGGCTCGGTCACCGAGTCGGCCCCCGTCCGGCTCAGTGCCCTGTACAGGCCGATCTCGCGGCGGCGGTGCCGGCCGATGAGGTTGGTGGCGATGCCGTACAGCCAGGAACGCTCGTCACCGAGGCCGCGGTCGTACGTGTCCAGGCGCTGCAGGGCCACCGCGAATGTCTCGGCGACGATGTCGTCAGCCGGTTCCACGCCAAGCCGCCGCACGACGTAACGCTTGAGCTCGGGGGCGTGGTCGACGAACAAGGTGGCGAACCGCTCGGGTTCGTGCCGGGGCACCGCGTCCACCGCGCCACCGCCGCCCGCCCGGCTCTCGTGTCGCATGTCTTGCCTCTCGGGTGTCTCTGGTCATGACACGAGTAATTGCCGCGAACGGGGACGGCGGTTCCAAAAAAGATCAGCCCACCCGGTAACCGGGTGGGCTGACGGTGCGGGCGGTCTACACGCCCAGGGCCGAGGGCAGGCTCAGCTCCTGCAGGAACAGCGCCTCGGTGGTCGCCACCCTGCGCAGCTCCTCCAGGTCCACCCGCTCGTTCGGCGCGTGGATGGCCGCCTCCTCGTCCTCCGCCCCGAACAGCAGGATCTCCGCCGCCGGATACTGCTTCAGCAGCGTGTTGACCAGCGGGATCGAGCCCCCGGCGCCGACGTCGCGCGGCGGGCGGCCGAAGGCGCGCTCCATGGCGCGGTTCAGGGCCGCGCGGGCCTTGCCGCCCGAGTCGGCCTGGAAGCCCGACCCGACCGTGAAGTCCCCGAACGACACCTGCACGTTCCACGGCGTCACCTGGCGCAGGAACTCCACGACCGCGTTCACCGTCGTCTTCGGGTCGCCGGCCGGAGGTACGCGGACCGTCACCCGGGCCCGCGCCGCCGGCTGGACGGCGTTGACCGCGCCCGACACCGTCGGCACGTCCAGCCCCGTGACCGTGATCGCGTACGAGGACCACAGCCGGTCCGCCAGCGAGCCCGAGCCCACCAGCGACACCCCGTCCAGCACCCCGGCCGTCTTCCTGAACTCCTCCTCCGACGGCCCGTGCCCGAGGAACGACCCCCGGGGCAGCCCCGGCACGCGGATGTCGCCGTTGTCGTCGTGCAGTGAGGTCAGCATGCGCATGAGCGCCGCCAGCGCGTCGGGGGCCGCACCGCCGAACGAGCCGCTGTGCAGGGCCTCCCGCAGCGTACGGACCTCGATCGTGAAGGCGGCCATCCCGCGCAGCGAGGTCGTGACCGCCGGGTCGCCCACGCGCGGGTTGCCGGTGTCGGCCACCACGATGGCGTCGGCCCGCAGCAGGTCGGGGTTGCGCTCGACGAACGCCTCCAGCCGGTCGCCCGCGTATTCCTCCTGGCCCTCGATGATGACCTTGATGCCCACCGGGAACCGGCCCTGGAAGGCGCGCAGGGCGGTGATGTGCGAGATGACGCCCGACTTGTCGTCCGCGCAGCCCCGCCCGTACAGGCGGCCGTCGATCAGGGTCGGCTCGAACGGCGGCGTCCGCCACGTGGCCGGGTCCCCCGCCGGCTGCACGTCGTAGTGCGCGTAGAGCAGGACCGTGGGCATGCCGGGAGGCGCGGGCGCCTCGCCGTAGACGGCGGGGAAGCTGCCCTCGACGGCAACCTGCTGCACGCGCGGCAGGCCGGTGGAGCGCAGGAGCTCCTCCGTCATGGCGGCGGCGGCGAACACGGGCTCTTCCGGGTGCCCGGGGAAGGCCACGGAGGGAATGGCGGCGAGCCGCTTGAGCTCCTCGATGGCCTGTGGCATCGCGGCGGAGACGGCGCTCTCGATCTGTTCAGGAGTCACGGGACGGTCCCCCGGGGGTTGTTCTAACGGTTAACAACAATTCATAGCGGTTGACAGCAGTTTGCTCTCATTGGATCACAACAGCCCCCACGCTGCGGAAACGGGGCGGGCACAGCCTTGACCCGCGCGCTAATCTACTGCGGATTTCGTTGTTGTTACATACCGGTTCTGCGGATCTCGATTTTCTTGCATAGTGCTGCGACCGATTCGCTTGGCAAACCGCAGGTGAGCATGCAGACTGTGGGGAGTTCAGACACGAGGGAAGATAACCATGACGCAGCCGGAACACGACGTCCTGAAGGCCGCGCAGGACAACCTGTGGTTGCACTTCACCAGGCACAGTGCCTACGAACAGTCAGAGATCCCGACCATCGTGCGCGGTGAGGGGTCGTACATCTACGACATCCACGGCAAGCGCTACCTCGACGGCCTGGCCGGCCTCTTCGTGGTCCAGGTGGGCCACGGTCGCCAGGAGCTGGCCGAGGCCGCCGCCAAGCAGGCCCAGGAGCTGGCGTTCTTCCCGCTGTGGTCCTACGCCCACCCCAAGGCGGCCGAGCTGGCCCAGCGACTGGCCTCCCACACTCCCGGCGAGCTGAACCGCGTCTTCTTCACCACGGGCGGCGGCGAGGCGGTCGAGACCGCCTGGAAGCTGGCCAAGCAGTACTACAAGCTCGTCGGCAAGCCGCTCAAGCACAAGGTCATCAGCCGCCAGATCGCCTATCACGGCACCCCGCAGGGCGCGCTGTCGATCACCGGCATCCCGGCGTTCAAGCAGATGTTCGAGCCCCTCGTGCCGGGCTCGGTCCGCGTGCCCAACACCAACCACTACCGCGCCGACGAGATCACCGGTGTCCCGGGCATGACGCCCGAGCAGTACGGCATCTGGGCCGCCGACCGGGTGGCCCGCGCCATCGAGATGGAGGGCCCCGACACGGTGGCCGCCGTCTTCGCCGAGCCCGTCCAGAACGCCGGCGGTTGCTTCCCGCCGCCTCCCGGCTACTTCCAGCGCCTGCGCGAGATCTGCGACGAGTACGACGTGCTGCTCGTCTCCGACGAGGTCATCTGCGCCTTCGGCCGGCTGGGCACCATGTTCGGCGGCCAGAAGTTCGACTACGTGCCTGACATCATCACCTGCGCCAAGGGCATGACCAGCGGCTACTCGCCCATCGGCGCCATGATCGCGCACGAGCGGCTGTTCGAGCCGTTCAAGGACGGCGACACCATGTTCGCCCACGGCTACACCTTCGGCGGGCACCCGGTCTCCGCGGCCGTGGCCCTGGCCAACCTCGACATCTTCGAGCGCGAGGACCTGCTCGGCCACGTGACGAAGAACGAGCCCCTGTTCAAGCAGACCCTCGACGACCTGCGCGACCTGCCGATCGTCGGCGACGTGCGCGGCTCCGGCTACTTCTGGGGCATCGAGCTGGTCAAGGACAAGGCCACGAAGGAGACGTTCGACGCGGCCGAGTCCGAGCGGCTGCTGCGCGGCTTCCTGTCGAAGGCGCTGTTCGACGCGGGCCTCTACTGCCGCGCCGACGACCGCGGCGACCCCGTCATCCAGCTCGCCCCGCCGCTCATCGCCGGCCAGAAGGAGTTCGACGAGATCGGGTCGATCCTCCGCGGCGTGCTCACCGAGGCGTGGGCGCGCCTCTAGGCCCCGCCTGAGAACCACCCCTCAATCCGGCACGACGATGTGCCGGTTCCCGAAAGGATCCACCGCAATGAAGATCGGCGTCCCAGCCGAGGTCAAAAACCACGAATATCGCGTCGCCGCCACTCCGGCGGGCGTGCACGAGCTGGTGCGCAACGGGCACGACGTCACCGTTCAGCGGGGCGCGGGCCTGGGCTCGCAGATCACGGACGAGGAGTACCTCGCGGCGGGTGCGAAGATCATCGACAGCGCCGACGCCGTGTGGGCCGAGGCGGACATGGTGCTCAAGGTGAAGGAGCCGATCGCCGAGGAGTACCACCGGCTGCGCGAGGGGCTGGTGCTGTTCACGTACCTGCACCTGGCCGCCTCCCGCCCCTGCACCGACGCGCTGCTCGGCGCCCGGACCACGGGCATCGCGTACGAGACCGTGCAGGTGGGCAACGCCCTGCCGCTGCTCGCCCCGATGTCGGAGGTCGCGGGCCGGCTGGCGCCGCAGGTGGGCGCGTACAACCTGATGCGCTTCAACGGCGGCCGGGGCGTCCTGCCGGGCGGCGTGCCCGGCGTGGCCCCGGCGAAGGTGGTCGTGATCGGCGGCGGCGTCTCCGGGCTGAACGCCGCCCAGATCGCCGTCGGCATGGGCGCCGAGGTCACCGTCCTCGACACCAACATCGACCGCCTGCGCTTCATCGACGCCATCTACCAGGGCCGGCTCAAGACGCTGGTCTCCACGCGGTACGCGATCGAGCAGGAGGTCCTGCAGGCCGACCTGGTCATCGGCGCGGTGCTGATCCCCGGCGCCAAGGCCCCGACGCTGGTCTCCAACGACCTGGTCGCGCGCATGAAGCCGGGCTCGGTGCTCGTCGACATCGCCATCGACCAGGGTGGCTGCTTCGAGGACTCGCGTCCGACCACGCACGCGGAGCCGACGTACAAGGTGCACGAGTCGGTCTTCTACTGCGTGGCCAACATGCCGGGCTCCGTGGCCAACACCTCCACGTACGCCCTGACCAACGCGACCCTCCCGTACGCGGTCAAGCTGGCCAACCTGGGCTGGCGCGAGGCCCTGAAGGTCGACGCCGGCCTGGCGGCCGGGCTCAACACGCACGACGGCCTGCTCACCAACGAGCCGGTCGCCGAGGCGCTCGGCCTGGCCTACACCCCGGTCGCCGAGCTCGTCTGATTGTCGGCGGTGGAGGGTACGGTTGCGCCACCGTACTCTCCACCATCCCTTGAGAGGCAGCGATGGCGCTCAGCATCAGCCAGGTCACCATCTACGTCGAGGACCAGCAGCGGGCGGTCGACTTCTGGTCGAACAAGGTGGGCTTCGAGGTCACCCGCGACATGCCGTACGGCGAGGACCGCTGGATCGAGGTGCAGCCGCCCGGCGGCGGCACCCGCCTGGTGATCAGCAAGGCCGATCCCGACGCGCCGGTGCTGGTCAAGGACATGCCCAACTACGTTCTGTTCCAGGCCGACGACATCGTCAAGACGCACCGGGAGCTGGCGGGGCGCGGCGTGGTGTTCACCCAGGAGCCCACGCGGCAGCCGTGGGGCTGGTCGGCCGTGTTCACCGACGACGACGGCAACCTGTTCCATCTGGGCCAGAGCTAGCGCACGCCCAGGCGCCGCCGCAGGTCGCGGGCGGTGGCCAGCACGTGCTCGAGCTCGTTCGGGCTCGGCCACGGCGCGCTGCCGGGGCGCACCAGCGTGCCGCGCACCGACGCCAGGTGCTCGACCGCGCTCATGTGCACCCCGCTCCGCGCCGCGAGCCACGCGAACACGTCCGAGTGGTTGTGCAGTGGCCTGGTCACCAGGTCCCACGTGCCCAGCACCTCGGCCAGGTCGGCCACCGCCAGCGGGACACCGCCCCGGCGCGCGATGGCCGCCGCGGCCAGCTCGGCCCTGGCGGTCAGCTCGGGCTCGGCGTGCCGCCCCCAGGCGGGCGGCGGCGGATCCGCCAGCCACTCCTGCGCCTCCCCGTGCTCCCCGGCCACCGACAGCAGCCCGCCCAGCTCGACCGCGGCCCCGTGGTGCCCGGCCTCGGCCGCCTGCCGGAACCAGTGCTGCCCGCCCGCAAGGTCGCCGAACTCGGCGATGAGCAGCAGGCCGTAGTTGAAGGCCGCCTCGGCGTCCCCGCCGGCCGCCGCCCGGCCGAACCAGTGGCTGGCCGCCGCCGTGTCGCCGAGCTCCACGCAGACGAAGCCGGCCATCCGCTGGTCCTCCGCCCGCCCGGCGGCGGCCGCCTGCTCGTACCAGCCCCGCGCCGTACGCAGGTCGCCCCGGGACAGCGCGACCCCGCCCAGCCGCGAGGCCGCGCCGGGATGCTCGCTCCGCGCGGCCAGCCGGTAGTAGGCCTCGGCGCCCTCGGGGTCGCGGTTGGCGTGCAGGTAGAGGCCCATGCAGTACGCCGACTCGGCGTGGCCGCCCCTGGCCGCGCACTCCCACCAGTGCACGGTCTCCTCCTCCTCGCCCGCCGCGTAGGCCAGGAAGCCCAGGTCGTGGGCGGAGGCCGCGTCACCGTCCGTGGCCGCCCGGCGGTGCCACTCGCGCGCCGTGCCCGGCTCGCCCGCGTCCTCGTACATCAGGGCCAGCCTGCGGGCGGCCGTCCTGGACCCGCCGGTGGCCGCGATCTCGAACCAGGCCCTGGCCGCCTCGGCGTCGCCGCGCTGCTCCAGCAGGAGCGTGGCCAGGTTCGTGGCCGCCTCGGCGTCGCCGGTGCCGGCGGCGGCTTCGTACCAGGTGACGGCCTCCTCCAGGCTGCCGTGTTTCTCGTGCCAGATGCCCAGGTTGTAGGCGCTGTCGACGTTGCCGCCCGCGGCCGCCAGCTCCCACCAGAGCCTGGCCGCCGCGCGGTCGCCGTGCTGGGCGTAGAGCTTGCCGAGCCGGTGCGCGGCCTGCGCGTCGCCCGCGCGCGCTGCGGCCAGCAGCTCGGGCTCGTCTCCCACGCGCGGCGCCGGTACGGCCGGCGCCGCCACCTCTCCTTGCCAGGCCATGGCGACAGACTGGCACGTGATCGCCCGATCGCGAACCGTAATCGCCGACAAGGCTCTACGAGAAGTCGATGAACCCGGTGTACATGCCCATTCCGCACGCGTACCGCAGCAGGCCGGGCGGTTGCGGCGGCAGCCGGACGGTGGCCGGCAGGGCGACGTCGCGCCCGTCGATCGAGACGGTGCCGGTGCAGCCCCGGTCCGCCAGCTTGAAGACCACCTCGACGGGCACCCCCGCTCGCGCCGACACCATGGCCGGCCGGTAGCCCTCCCGCGTCGCCCACACGGTGACCGACCGCGCGGGCGGGCCGGCCGCCTCGGGAGCGGCGGTGGAGACCCAGCCGCCCAGGTTGATCCCGGCCCCGGCGGTCCAGAGCCCGGCGGCGATGGCCACGACCCCGGCCACCCGGGCCAGCCTGGTCCGGGAGATGCGCCGCAGGACGTATCCGAGCAGCGCGAACGCCGGCGCGGTGCCGACGACGAACCCCGCCATGGCCGCCGCGCCCGCCGAGGGGGAGCCGCTGGAGATGGCGAGCATCTCGATGCCGAGCGTCACCCCGCAGGGCACCAGGATCGTGGCCGCGCCCAGCAGGGGGGCCTTGTACCGGGACGGAGCCGCCGGCTCCGCGGGCGCGCAGCCGGCGCGCCCGCGCCGCATGAGCCTGATGGCGAAGACGATGACGGTGAGCCCGGCCGCGACGAGCAGCACCGCCCGCGCCTGCGGCGGCAGGGCGACGGCCGAGCCGAGCAGCCCGAGCAGCGCCCCCACCACGGTGTACGAGACCAGCCGCCCCGCCAGGAACCAGCCCACCAGCGCGGGATCGCGCCCGCGGGAGCCGTCGAGGAGGCCCATCAGCAGCCCGCCCTGCGCCGCCGTGCAGGTGGCGGTGCCCGCGACCAGGCCCGCGGCGAGCCCGCCGGCCAGCAGGGTGAGGGTCTGCCCGCTCAGCGGACGAGCGCCAGGCTGTCGGGGGACCCGCTCCTGGCGGCCGACGCGATCGGACCGAACGGGCCGGGGTCGTCAGTGATGATCATCTGGCACTGGCCGCTGAGCTCGGCGATGGACCGCATGCTTGTCCCCACTCTCGACGAAGCCGTATTCGAAACGTAACGCGACTCCATGGATGCGGCCAGTGACACTTGTTACACCCTTAGTGATGTTTAGGAGGATCCGCCCCTGAGAACGGACATCCTTTCGAAGTATTCGTCATCGGTCATCTCACCGCGGGCGTACCTCTCGGCCAGGATCTGCTCGGCGGACGCGGTCGGCGAGGCCGCCGGAGCGGCGGCGGCGTGCGCGCGGCGCGGGCCCCACCAGCCCCTTCGCCAGCCCGTGACGGCCAGCGCGATGAGCGAGACCCAGAGCAGGCCCCAGATGACCGGGAAGATCGGCGAGAAGCCACCGGCGCCGCCCCAGTGCGGCGCCCATAGGGCGATCGTGTTCATGTTCTCCTCCTTGGTTCGTACCTCCAGGGTCCGCCGGAGGAGGACATGGCGAATCGGATGTGGGGCTCTGTTCGCGCTCCGCCCCGGGGAGTGCTCGGGCGGGCGGGCCGTACGACGGCTGGGGTAGCGCCCCGGCGCGTCCCATCGTCCTCAGGGCGGGGGCCGGTCAGGCCAGGCAGAACTCGTTGCCCTCGGGGTCGGCCAGCACGACCCAGTCGTCGTGCGTGGTCAGCAGCTTGGCACCGAGCCCGATCAGCCGGTCGATCTCGCTGTCGAGGTCGTCGGCGCGCAGGTCGAGGTGGAGCCGGTTCTTGACGATCTTGCGCTCGGGCACCCGCTGGAACCACAGCCGCGGCGATCCGCCGTCGACCAGCACGGTCGGATCGTCCTCCGGGTCGAGGACCCCTTCCTCGCGCAGCCGCGCGAGCTCGGTCTCGTCATAGGGCGCCACGGCGTAGCCGTCGAGCACCGCCGCCCAGAACCGGGCCAGCGAGGCCGGGTGCCGGCAGTCCACCACCACGTCATGCAGCCTGGCCATCAGGCCTCCTCGCCTCGACGTGCCTCTCCCGGATCGGGTCCTCGTACGCGCGCCGCATTCTTCGACCTTTTCAGCGGCCCGGCCCGGCATTCAACCAAATTTGGTCATACGATCCGGCTGCGTACGGTCGTACGGTCGATCCCGAGCTGGTCGATGACCTGCGCGGCCGGGTCGGGCCGGGCCTGCGCCAGCAGGCCGAGCGCCAGGTGCCGGGGCGTCTCCGCGTCCCTGGTCCGCATCGTCGTGGCCTTGATGGCCTGGTTGAGCACGGCACGCGCGCTGGAGGTGAGCGCGGTGCCGGGGACGGCCGGGTGCTTGCGCGGCGTCTTGGGCGCGTCGCCGACCTCCAGGCCCAGCATCCGCAGCGCCGCCCGGTCGAGCTCGTCCAGCGCCGCGCGGGCGGTGGCCACGTCGATGCCCAGCGCCCGCGCGGACTCCTCGTGGTGGAGGAGGCCGAGCAGCAGGTGCTCGGTGCCCATCCGCCGGTCGCCGCGCAGCCGGGCCTCCTCGAACGCGGCCTTGATGATCACCGTGACCGGGCTCTTCTGCCTGCCGAACATGGTCAGCTCCTCACTTCCCGTATTTGGCGTGCACCGACTGCCGTGACATGCCGAGCGCGTCACCGATCTGCTCCCAGGTCCAGCCCTGCTCCCTGGCCAGCGCGACGGACACCGCCTCGACCTGCTCGGCCAGCCGGTGCAGGGCGCCGACCGCCCGCAGGCCCATCGCCGGGTCGTTGGCCCGGATCCGCTCGGACAGCTCTGTAACGTCCACGGTGTCAGGCTAGCTTGACAGGCGCGATTTTGTCAATCTAGCCTGACGGGCATGGAGGATGTGCTGATCGTGGGGGCCGGACCCGTGGGGCTGATGCTCGCATGCGAGCTGAGCCTGGCCGGAGTCCGCCCGATCGTGCTGGAGAAGAGGGCCGAGCCGAGCGAGCTGCCCAAGGCCAACGGGCTGGGCGGGCAGGTCGTCGAGTTACTCGACCACAGAGGGCTGCTGGAGCGGTTCAGCGAGGGCAGCCCGTTCGCGGGGCGGGCGCCGGGGTTCCCGTTCGGGTCGGTGCCGCTGCGCTTCGACGGGATCGAGGACAGTCCGCTGCGGCTGCTGCTGATTCAGCAGCCGAGGCTGGAGCGGCTGCTGGCCGAGCGGGCGCGGGAGCTCGGGGTCGAAGTCAGGCGGGGGTGCGAGGTGCTGTCGCTCTCCCAGGACGAGGAGGGGGTGACGCTCGACGTCGCGGACGGCGGCGGGCGCGCGCCGCTCCGGTCCCGGTACGCGGTCGGCTGCGACGGCGCGCGCAGCCTCGTACGCGAGCGGGCCGGGATCGCCTTCCTCGGCACCACCGACGAGGAGGGGCTGCTGATCGGCCACTTCAAGGCCGACATGAAGGTGTTCGAGTCCCTGGAGGGGGACGGGCTCCAGCCGGGCTGGAACCGCAGGCCGGGCGGTCGCGTGCTGCTCACCTCGCTCCACGACGGCGTGCTCGTCGCCGGCGTGCGGGAGCGGGGCGACCTCGCGGACGGCCCCGTGACGCCGGCGGACTTCCGGGCCGCCGTCCGCCGCGTGCTGGGCCGGGACGTGCCGCTCGGCGAGCCGATCTGGCTGTCGAGCACGGTCGCGCAGGCCAGGCTCGCCGAGCGGTACCGGGCCGGGCGGGTGTTCCTCGCGGGCGACGCCGCCCACCTGTTCCCGGCGGGCGGGTCGGCGCTCAACGTGGGCATGACTGACGCGGCCAACCTCGGCTGGAAGCTGGCCGCCAGGCTGCGCGGGCGGGTGCCGGACGCGCTGCTCGACACGTACGAGTCCGAGCGCCGGCCGGTCGCCGAGCGCACGCTCATGCAGACCCGGGCGCAGGCGGCGATCGACCGGGTCGAGGGCGAGGACGGTGCGGCGCTGCGGGCGCTGCTCGCCGAGGTGTTCGCCTTCGACCAGCCGGCCCGCCACCTCGCAGCGCTGCTGACCGACTCCGGCCTGCGGTACGGGCCCTCCGGTGACGCCGCTCCCGGGGACGCCGGGCACCCGGACGTCGGGCACCGGGACCCCGTTCCCGGGGATGCCGGGCACCCGGACGCCGCTCCTGGGGGCGCCGGGCATCCGCTGGTCGGCCGGTTCCTGCCGGAGCTGGCGCTGGCCGGCGGGGGCCGGGCGGCCGAGCTGATGCACGCGGCCCGGCCCGTGCTGCTCGACCTGGGCGGCGGCGCCGAGCTCCACGACGACTGGATCGACGTGGTCAGGGCCCGCTGCGACGACCCGCCCGCCGACACGCTGCTGATCCGCCCGGACGGCTACGTGGCCTGGGCGGGCACCGAGGGGCTGGCGGAGGCGGCCGCGGAGTGGTTCGGCCTCGCCGCCGCCCACCAGAAGTGACCCGGCGGCCGGGGCGACGGCTCAGAGCCAGCCCGGCTTGACCAGGCCCGACTCGTAGGCGATCACGACGAGCTGGGCGCGGTCGCGGGCGTGCAGCTTCATCATGGCCCGGCTCACGTGCGTCTTCGCCGTCGCCGGTGACATGAACAGCTTGGCCGCGATCTCGTCGTTCGTCATCCCGGTCCCGACCAGGGCGAGCACCTCGCGTTCGCGCTCGGTGAGCTGGTCGAGGCCGTCGGCGGCGACGGGCTCCTTGGCGCGGGAGGCGTACTCGGCGATCAGGCGCCGGGTCACGCTGGGGGACAGGAGCGCCTCGCCGGCCGCCACCACCCGCACCGCCTGGATCAGCTCGGCCGGCTCGGTGTCCTTGACCAGGAAGCCGCTGGCGCCGCCGCGCAGCGCCTCGAAGACATACTCGTCCAGCTCGAACGTCGTCAGGATGATGATGTGCGGCCCCGGCGGCATCTGGCGGGTGGCGGTCAGGCCGTCGGTGCCCGGCATGCGGATGTCCATGAGCACGACGTCCGGCTGGTGCTCGCCCGCCAGCCGGACGGCCTGCGCGCCGTCGGACGCCTCGGCCACCACGGTCATGTCCGGCTGGGCGTCGAGCAGCGCCTTGAAGCCCGCGCGGACCAGCGCCTGGTCGTCGGCCAGCAGAACCTTGATCATGATGTCTCCTCGGGTAGGGGCAGCCGGGCCTCGACCTGGAAACCGGCGCCCGACGGACCGGCCACCAGCGTGCCGCCAAGCGCGGAGGCCCGCTCGCGCATGCCGGGGATCCCGTTGCCGCTGCCCGACTCGGCCAGCACGGCGGCGGTGGTGGCGCCCGTGTCGGACACCCGGACGACCAGCTCCTTCTCGCCGTACTCCAGGCGCACGTTCACCTCGGCCCCCGGCGCGTACCGGGCGGCGTTCGTGAGCGACTCCTGCACGATCCGGTACGCCGCCCGTTCCACCTGGGACGGCAGCGGCCGCGAGCCGATGCGCTTGAGCGCCACCTTCATCCCCGAGCGCTCGACCAGCTCGTCGAGGCGGTCGAGCCCGGCGGTCGGGGAGCGTGGGGCGCCCTCGCGCAACACGTTCAGCACCGAGCGCATCTCGCCGAGCACCTCCTTGGAGGCCGTCTTGATCGTGGCCAGGGCGGTCCTGGCCTGCTCGGGGTTGGCGTCGATGAGGTGCAGCGCGGTGGACGCCTGCACGTGGATGAGCGAGATGTTGTGCGCGAGCACGTCGTGCAGCTCCTGCGCCATGGTCAGGCGCTCCTCGCTGGCCTGCCGCCGGGCCTCCTCCTCGGCGATCCGGTCCCGCTCGGCCCGGCGCTCCTTGACGACTTTGACCAGCTCGGCCACGACCATGAGCAGCATGATGGAGGTGAAGATCCATACGCTGTGGAAGAGATCGCGGTTGCCGACCAGCCAGGCGTAGGTCACGAACGACAGCAGCGTCATCGCGGCCATGAGCCAGGCCATCAGCCTCCTGCCGCGCACCACCAGCAGGAACAGCAGGACACCCGGGCTGAGGAAACTGGGGCCGTAGGCGTACCCGCCGACCAGGAAGAGATCGCAGGCGGCCAGCCCGGCGGCGGTCGTGAGCAGCGGGAAGCGGCGGTGCGCGAGGATCGCCAGCGGCCCGACCAGCAGCAGCAGGTACGCGTAGGGGTCCATCGGCTCCCTCGCGAACCGCTGCCCCCAGGAGGCGCCCCTGCCGATCACCAGCTGGCCGACCGCCACGATGAGGGCCAGATAGGGGTCGAAGCCGTACTTCCTGCGCACGCCCCCACGCTAGATCACCCCTCTGACCAGCGCATCACCCCAGCGTGTGAGGGGGCCCTACCACGACGGGCGTACGTAGGCCATCGTGGAGACCATGCGCCGTGTGATCATTCCCGCAGCAGCAGTCCTCGTCGCGCTCGTGCCGGCCCCGGCCGCGCTGGCGGAGCGCCAGCAGAAAGTCCCCGTGGCCGAGGGGTACGGGGGCGCCGTCGCCACCGTGGACCTCGATGCCAGCAAGGCAGCCATCTCCGTGCTCAGGAAGGGCGGCAACGCCATGGACGCCGCGGTCGCCGCTGGTGCGGTGCTCGGCGTCACGGAGCCGTACTCGTCGGGCCTGGCCGGCGGCGGCTTCATGGTCTATTACGACGCCAGGCAGCGCAAGGTGTTCACGATCGACGGCCGGGAGACCGCGCCGCAGGCCATGACCGCCACCAGCCTCGAAGGCATCCCGTTCGAGGAGGGCGTCACCAGCGGCCTGTCGGCGGGCGTGCCGGGCACGGTCGCGAACTGGGACCTGGCCCTGCGCAGATTCGGCACGATCCCCCTCAAACAGGCCCTCCAACCGGCGATCGAGGTGGCCTCCAAGGGCTTCGTGGTGGACCAGACCTTCCACGACCAGACCGCCGCGAACGCCACCCGCTTCAAGGACATCGCCTCCACGGCCAAGCTCTACCTCCCGAACGGCGCCCCGCCGCCCGTCGGCTCGGTCTTCAGGAACCCGGAGCTCGCCGACACCTACCGCCAACTGGGCAAGCGCGGCCCCTCCTGGTTGTACGGCGGGCAGCTCGGCAAGGAGATCGTGGCCACGGTCAAGCGGCCCCCGGTCACCCCCGGCAGCACCCGCAACGTCCGGCCGGGCCTGATGGAGCTGTCCGACCTGCGCGCCTACCGCGCGATCATGCGCGAGCCCACCAAGATCTCCTACAAGGGCATCGACGTGTACGGCATGGCCCCGCCCTCCTCCGGCGGCTCGACGGTCGGGGAGGCGCTCAACATCCTGGAGGCCCTGCCGCAGGTGGGCCTGCACGAATACCTGGAGGCGTCCAGGCTGGCCTTCGCCGATCGCGGCAAGTACGTCGGCGACATCCCCGGCGTGCCGCTGGCGGAGCTGCTGTCCGACGGCTTCGCCAAGGAGCGCTCCTGCCTGGTGGGCGACAGGGCCATGGCCCACCCGGCCGCGCCCGGCAGCCCGGACGGCGCGTACGAGCCCTGCGCCCGGCCCACCGACGCCGCCACCCCGGTCGCGGCCGAGGGACCGGAGACCACGCACCTCGTCGTGGCCGACCGCTGGGGCAACGTGATCGCCTACAACTTGACCATCGAGTCCACCGGCGGCAACGGCATCGTGGTGCCGGGCCGCGGCGTGCTGCTCAACAACGAGCTGACCGACTTCACCTTCGGCCCGGCCCCCGGCGACCCGAACCTGCCCGGCCCCGGCAAGCGGCCGCGCTCGTCGATGTCGCCGACGCTGGTGTTCGACGACGGCCGGCCGGTGCTGGCGGTGGGCTCGCCCGGCGGCTCCACGATCATCACGACCGTGCTGCAGATCCTGGTCAACCGGTACGACTTCGGGATGAGCCTGCCCGACGCGCTCGCCGCGCCGCGCGCCACCCAGCGCAACACGGCGCAGACGCAGGCCGAGCCGGCGTTCCTGACCCGCTACCAGGCCGAGCTGGAGGCCAAGGGGCACAGCTTCGCGCCCAACCCGGAGATCGGCGCCGCGACGGCGCTGGAGTTCCTCGGCAGGGGCCGGATCCAGGCCGCCGCCGAGCCGGTCCGCCGCGGCGGCGGCAGCGCGATGGTGGTCTCGCCTAGTAGATGAGTTCGAAGGCGCCGGGCTGCACCTTCCTCGTACGCGCCCAGTACTCGAAGGTGAAGCCCGGCCAGATCGTCCGGTTCACTCCGTTCTCGTCCAGATACCAGGACCGGCAGCCGCCCGCGTTCCAGACCAGCGGGTTGAGCCGCTCGCGCAGCCGGTCGTTGAACGCCCGCTGCGCCCCCGGCGTGACGTCCACGGCCCTGGCCTGGGTGCGGGAGAGCAGGCGCAGGCACTCGATGACGTAGCGGACCTGCGACTCGATCATGAAGACGACCGAGTTGTGGCCCAGGCCGGTGTTGGGGCCGAGGAGGAAGAACAGATTGGGGAAACCGGAGGCGGCGATGCCGTAGTAGGCCTCCACGCCGTTCTTCCAGGCGTCCTGGATGCGCAGGCCGTCCCTGCCGGTGATCCGCTGGTCGGCCAGCGCGTCCACCACCTTGAAGCCGGTGCCGTAGACGATCGCGTCGGCCTCGTGCTCGACCCCGGCGGCGTCCACGAGCGAGCGCTGCCGGATCTCGGTGATCCCGTCGGTGACCAGAGTGACGTTATCCCTGGTCAGAGCCGGATAGTAGTCGCTGGAGACGAGAATGCGCTTGCAGCCGATCAGGTAGTCGGGGGTGAGGGCGCGGCGCAGCCCGGGGTCGGGGACCTGGGCCCGCAGGTGGCGGAGGGCGAGCTGCTCGTGGACCCTCATCAGGCGGGGGTCCACGGCGAAGCCCAGGGCCCTGCTCTCCAGAGCCCAGTAGATGCCACCGCGCAGGGTCCTGGCCGCGCCGGGCAGGTGCAGGAACCGGCGGGCGCCGGGGGAGAAGCCGAAGTCCGGCTTGGGGTGGATCCAGGGCGGCGTGCGCTGGAAGACGGTCAGGTGGCGGGCGGCGGGGGCGAGCCGGGGGACGAACTGGACGGCGGACGCGCCGGTGCCGACGACGGCGACGCGCTTGCCGGTCAGGTCCACGGAGTGGTCCCATTCGGCGGAGTGGAAGGCGGGGCCGGTGAAGGTCTCCTGCCCCGGGATATCCGGAAATTTCGGGATGTGGAGGGCGCCGATCGCGGAGACCACCGCCTTCGGGCGCAGGGTGTCGCCGTCCTCCGTGGTGACCGTCCAGTCGCGGGCGGCGTCGTCGTACTCCAGGGAGACGACGCGCTTGCCGTACCGGATGTGGGGGGTGACGCCGTATTTGGCGGCGCAGGCGCGCAGGTAGTCCTGGATCTCCTCCTGCGGCGAGAACATCCGCGACCAGTCCGGGTTCAGCTCGAACGAGTAGGAGTACATGTGCGAGGGCACGTCGCACGCGCAGCCGGGGTAGGTGTTGTCGCGCCAGGTGCCGCCCAGCTCGGCGGCCTTCTCCAGGATGACGAAGTCGTGGTAACCGGCTTGTTTGAGCTTGATGGCCATGCAGATCCCGGCGAACCCGGACCCGACGATCACTATCCCTGGCTCACCCACTGGTCCTCCCCGGGGGTGTGCGCTTATTGGACGATGAATCTAATGTAGTGTCCGGCTCCCGATCGGGTCCAGAGTGACGCATCTCACGGAGACGATGCCAGGGAACGACGAAAACCCGCCACGGCCTCCGCGGCGGGTGAAGCTGTCGGCTGTTACCGGAGCAGCAGGAAGGCGGCGACGCCGATGATCACGATCACGGCGACGGCCGCGATGATGGGGACGAGGGGCGACTTCTTGGGCTTGGCCGTGGCCTCCTGCTCGCGCGCGTTGGCGAACGCGCGGAAGGCCTGGGTGTTGCCCGCCGGGTCTATATGCTGGTCAGACATGGCCAGCAGCCTAGCGTGATCGCCTGCGAAGTTTGCGGCTTTTGGCGGGATCTAAGGCGATGGGCTGATTGCGGGACCGCCCCATCGGGCGGATAGCTTTGAGGCATGCTGAGGACCCTGCTCTCTCCCCGCGTCATGGGGCTGCACCTGCTCACGATCGGGGTCCTCGTCGCGTTCATCATGCTCGGGCGGTGGCAGCTCGGCGTTTTCCAAGATTCGGGAAAGCCGCGCGTCTCCACTGACCCCGCGCCCGTCGCGGTCGCCTCGCTCGCCCAGGTGGGGGTCCAGATGAACGGCGAGGCGGTGGGCCGCAGGGTCACGGCGGAGGGGGTCTACGAAGCCGGCCGCCAGCTCCTGGTCGCCGACCGGCAGGCCGACGTCGACGCCCCCGGCGGCAACGTCTCGCGCGACCAGGGTTACTGGGTGCTCACGCCGCTCAAGCTCGACGACGGCACGCTCGTCCCCGTGGTGCGCGGGTGGGTCGCCGAGGCCGACGATCCCGCGGTGGCGGCCGTGCCGCAGGGCAGGGTCGCGCTGGCCGGGCGGCTGCGGCCGCAGCAGGGCACCGACAGCGTGCAGCGGCGCGCGGAGGGCCTGCCCGCCGGGCAGGTGCAGACGGTGTCCACGGGCGAGCTGGTCAACCTGTGGAGCGGGGAGCGGGTGCGCACCGGATATGTCGTGGCGCAGCCGGCCTCGGGCTCGCTGACGCAGGTCAAGGTGGCGCCGCCGGTCACCGGTGGCACGCTCACCTGGCGTAACCTGGCTTATGCCGCCAACTGGTGGATCTTCGCTGGATTCGCCGTTTTCATGTGGTTCCACTTCGTACGCGATGCCGTGCGGGCGGATCGGGACCGCGGCAAGTCGTCCCCTGAGATGGTTCTGGAAGGTTAACGGTGGAATCGGCTCTCAAGCCCTTCCGGGTGCTCGCGTACGTCGTCGGCGTCATGCTGCTCGTGCTCTGCGTGGGCATGGTGCTGCGCTACGGCTTCGGCGAGGCGGCCATGTCGAAGGTCATCGCCCCCATCCACGGCGGGCTCTACATGATCTACCTGATCGCGGTCATGAATCTGGGCATGAAGGCGCGCTGGACGTGGCCGTACATGCTCGGGGTCATGCTCGGCGGCACGGTGCCCTTCCTCTCCTTCTACGTCGAGCGAAGGGTGACCCAGCGCGTGCAGACCGCGCTGGCCGCGGCGGAGGCCTGAGGCCCCCGCCGCCTGGCGGCCTCAGTGGCCGATGCCTCGCCTGCGGCTCCTCTTGAGCCGCTCACGCTGAGACGGGTCGAGCATCAGGTAACCGACCACCGGAGCGGCGACCACGCCGAGGACGACCAGCAAGGTGACCCAACCGGGCAAGAAGATCAGCGAGAGCAGAACCGCGGCGCCTGCGCCGATGGCGTACTTCTGGACTGGCGACATCCTCAACTTCCTCCGAACGCGGAGCGCACGCCCCGCCTCTCCCACATTCTGCGTCCCCTGTCCAACGTGTGAACACACCGTTGTGGTTCCGCTCGCGATGTATCGCAATTGTTGCGCGGACCGTCAAGCCCGCTCGGCGACGATCGCGAGCAGGTCGCGGCGGAGCTCGTCCAGCGTGGGACGTTCCACGGGATTGCCCGACAGGAGCCGGAACAGGACAGGGGCCAGCGCACCCGCCCTGGTCAGTGGTGCGCCCGGCGCGGGCGGGCGGCCCTCGACGGCGGTGAAGAGCGTGGCCCCGAGCGACCACAGATCGGCGGCCTGGGTCGGGGCGCCCTCGGGCGCGGTGTAGGCCGGGAGCGTTCCCGACCTCAGCAGCGGCGTGAGCCGGGCCCGCCCGGAGAAGTCGATGAGGACGTTGCCCGGCTGGATCCCGCCGTGGAACTCGCCCCACGCCGCGAGCCGGTCGATCACGGCCAGCCCGATCGCGGCCACCTCGGAGGGTGGCAGCGGGCCCGACGCCGCGACGACCGCGTCCAGCGGGCGGTCCACGGCCAGCCGGTCGAGCGTCTCGCGCACCACCTCCATCGGCGGCGGCCCCATCGGATGCAGCATCGCCCTCAGCAGCGACCTGAACGGGTCGGACCCTCCGGCCGGGACCTGCCCGGGCGGGCGGCCCTCGACCGCGAAGTGCAGCGTGGCGGCCAGCGACCACAGATCGGCGGTCGGCAACATGCTGAGGCTGGGGAACCCGAACCCGGTGAGCATCGCCCGGCCGGTCGTGGTGAGGAGCACGTTGCCGGGATCGACCCGCCCGTGCACGATGCCCGCCTCGTGCGCGGCGGTCAGGGCCCCCAGGACGCAGACGCCGATCCTGGCCGCCTGCGGGACGGGCAGCGGGCGGTGGGCGCGTACGGTCTGCTCCAGGGAGGCCCCGGAGACGAACTCCATGACCAGCCAGGGCACACCGTCCTCGACCAGCACGTCCAGCACCCGCACGACATACGCGTGCCGCAGCCCGGTGGCCCGGCGCGCCTCGGACAGGGCCGCGTCGCGCAGCTCCGGGGGCACCCGCAACTCCCTGACCGCGACGTCGCGGTGCTCCCTCTCGTCGAAGGCCAGGCGTACGGACCCCGTGCCCAGGGGGTTCAGCAGCCGGTAGCGACCGTTCAGCTTCCTGGTCTCACCCATTTCGAGGTGCACGATAGCGCCCGGACGGCGGCCGGGGCCATCACGTGGAGCCGCCTGCCGACCAGCTTTCGTGAGCCTCGTACACCTTGCGCCAGAGCTTGTCCTTCTCCCCGTCGCTCACGTCGTCGAGCGGCAGCAGGAAGATGTCCGCCAGCGCCGCGTAGTAGTCACGCGACGTGCTCAAGGTCACCGACTGCGTGCTCCGCCCCCGGCGGGTCAGGCGGAGCCCCCGCAGGCTGTCCACCCCGTACGCGTCCCGCCGGTGCACCGCGGCCACGCGCACGAATCCCGAGGTCGCGGACGTGGTCAGGTGGTGGTGCATGTCGGCGAACGCTGACATCTCCACCGGCGTCCGGACGAAGTCCATGCCGACGAACCCGCCGCTCTCCTCGTGGTCGAACCGCCAGCCGCCGGGCGCGGCCTCCGACGGGCGCAGGACGTACTCGAACGGGCCCTGCCGGTACGTGCCGGCGACCAGCGGCAGCGGCTCGTGCAGCGCGTCGCCGAGCCCGACGTCGACCAGCCACTCGCCGCCCGGATTGTCGTCGGAGGGCAGGCCGCGCGCGGTGAGCACGAGGTGGTTCCCGGAGACGCCGGCCTCCCCGCCCCGGATCTGCACGCCGCCGGAATGCCTGGTCACCTCGTAGCCCAGGGACCTGGCCAGCTCCGAGAACGCGCCGTTGAGGTGGTAGCAGTAGCCGCCGCGACCCCGGATGATCCGCTCGGCGGACTCGACGGGGTCCACGGTCGTGGGCCGGCCGAGCCAGATCTCCAGCGCCTCGTACGCGACCTTCTCGACGTGCGCGACATGCAGGGCGCGCAGGTTCTCCGCGTTCGCGGGGGCGTTGAGCAGCCTGGGCAGGCCGAGACGGCGGAGGTAGCCGGCGGTGTTCATCAGGCCAGTCTGCACGGTATGTGCACGAATTTAGGGGTGTCGTCTGCACAGGGCGCTTCTAGTCTTTCGTACGTGGCAGAGCAGCGACGCATCCTCGTGGTCGAGGACGATGTGACGATCGCCTTGGCCGTACGGAACCGGCTGGCCGCCGAGGGTTTCGACGTCAGGGTGGCGGGCGACGGGCAGGACGCCCTCGTCCAGTACGGCAACGCCGAACCGGATCTGGTGATCCTCGACCGGTTGCTGCCCGGCCTCGACGGATTAGAGGTGTGCCGCAGGATGCAGGCGGCCAGGCCGGTGCCCGTACTGATGCTGACCGCGCTCGGCGAGGAGACCGACGTGCTCGTCGGGCTCGGGGTCGGGGCGGACGACTACCTGGCCAAGCCGTTCAGCATGCGCGAGCTGGTCGCCAGGATCCACGCGTTGCTGCGCCGGGTGGAGCGGGCGGCCCAGCTCGCGGCCGAGGACACGGTGATCAGGGTGGGCGAGGTCGAGATCGACACGGCGGCCCGCCGCGTGTTCGTGCGCGGGGTGGAGGCCCAGCTCACCAGGACCGAGTTCGACCTGCTGCGTCGCCTGGCCGAGCGGCCCGGGCAGGTCTTCGAGCGTGACCGGCTGCTGTCCGACGTGTGGGGCTTCTCCGAGGCCGCGGCGACCAGGACGGTGGACAGCCACGTCCGGGCGCTGCGCCGCAAGCTGGGCTCCGACGTGGTGCGCACGGTGCACGGCGTCGGCTACGCGCTGGTGCGGCGATGAATCCTCTCGACTTCCTCGGCCGGATCAAGGTCAAGCTCGGCATCGTGATCGTGCTGGCCGTGGGGACGGCGTTCGTGGTGAACGAGGTCGGCATCAACTCCGGCTTCTCCCGCGAGGTCCGCATCGCGGTCGCGGTCATCCTGGCCCTGATCATGGTGCAGGTGCTGGCCATGGGCATGACCAAGCCGCTGCGCCAGATGGCCAGCGCCGCCCAGACGATCGCCAAGGGCAGCTACACCCTGCGCGTGAGCGCCACCTCGCGGGACGAAGTGGGGGAGCTGGCCAGGGCGTTCAACGCGATGGCGGCCGACCTGGGCGAGGTGGACCGGCAGCGGCGCGAGCTCGTCGCGAACGTCAGCCACGAGCTGCGTACCCCCATCACCGGGCTGCGGGCCGTGCTGGAGAACGTCGTGGACGGCGTCTCGGCGGCCGACCCCGTCACGATGCGCACCGCCCTCGCCCAGACCGAGCGGCTCGGCCGGCTCGTCGCCCAGCTCCTGGACCTGTCGCGGCTGGACTCCGGCGTGCGGCTGATCGAGGCCGAGGCCGTCGAGCTGGCGCCGCTGATCGAGCAGGCCGTCCTGGAGGCGTCGATGGCGCGCGAGGACGTGGCCATCCGGCCGTCCGTGCCGGCCGACCTGGTGGTGCGGGCCGACCCCGACCTGCTGGCGCAGGTGCTGGCGAACCTCCTCGACAACGCCGTCCGGCACAGCCCCCCGTCCGGGGTGGTGACCGTTCTCGGCGAGCCTTCGGGGGCCGGGGTGCGGCTCACGGTCTCCGACCAGGGGCCGGGGATCCCGGCGTCGGCCAGGGGGCGCGTGTTCGAGCGCTTCTCCCGGCTGGACGCGGGACGGGCGGCCGACTCCGGGGGTGCGGGGCTGGGGCTGGCCATCGTGAAGGAGATCGTCGAGCTGCACGGGGGTTTCGTTCGTATCGATGACTGTGCCGGGTGCCGGATGGTCGTCGATCTACCAGGGAGGACGACGATGGCGGACGTGCCATTAGAGGGTGAGCGCGGTGGTTCGGGGGAGGACGCGCGGGTGGAACAGGGGGGTGCCGGCGAGGCGCTGGGTGCGGAGGCGCCCGTGGACGCGGCTGCTGACGCGACCCCTGCGGCCTCGGGGACCCCTGGGGATGGCGCTGCCGGTCGCTCTGCGGACCTTCCGGCCGGTCATCCGGCGGACCTTCCGGCCGGTCACGCGTCCGGCCTTCCTGCCGGTCCGGCCGACCTTCCGGCCGGGCTGACGGCCCTCATCGGGCTCGCGTCCCCGGGGGCTGGCGCGCCGGACCTCGCCTCGGCCGGGAGCGGCGCGCCGGGGTCGGGCCCTGCGGCGAGCGGCGCGGTGGGGAGCGGTGCGGTGGGGAGCGGTGCGGTGGCGGGTGGCGCTGTGGGGGGTGGCGCTGCGGCGAGCGCTGCTGCGGGGAGCGGCGCTGTGGGAATGGGCGCTTCGGTGAGTGGCGCTGCGGGGAGCGGTGCCGTGGCAGGCGATGCTGCGGAGGCGGCTGCTCCGCTGGCGGGTGCTGCGGCGGCGGGCGCTGCGGAAAGCGACGCTGTGATGAGTGGCACGCCCGAGCTGGCTGCGGCCGGTAGCGGCGCGGCTGGATCCGGTCCTGCGGCCAGCGGGGTGGCGGCGAGCGGCGCAACGGTAGGCGGCGCTGAGGCGGGTGGTCGTGCGGCGGGTGCGCCCGGTGCGGCAAGCGGGTGGCCGTTGGTCGACGGGGCGGCCGCCGTGCCGGTGCCTGCTCGGAGTGCCGCGGCTGGGGACGGTCAGGGTGTTCCGGCGGGCGTGGCGGCTGCTGCGGCGCTGGGAGCGGAGGGTGCGCACGGTCCCGCGGCTGCGGCTGCGGGGGTCCTGGTCTCGGGGGCCGGTACGGGTGTGGGGCGGCCGGGTGTGGGGCGGGCTGGAGCGCAGGCTGGTGGGGGTGGGTATGGGGCGGCGGAGCCGTCCGATGCCGGGAGGCTGGCCAGGATGCTGGGGGGTGGGGTCATCGGGCTGCTGATCGGGTTCCTGGTGGGCATGTTCGCGGCCGTGTTCGCCAGCGTGACCATCGGCGACGCGGCCGCCCTCGTCACGCTGGTCATGTGCACCGCCGTCATGGGCGCTGTCGGTGCGGCCATGGGAGCGGGCACGGGCAGGCGGGCGGCGGTCGCGGCGTACCAGGGGGCGGAGCCGTACCGGGGACAGGCGGGACCGGTGCCGCCCTACGTGCCGCCGCCGCTTTTCCCCCGGCCCGAGCTGCCCGAGCCGCCCCGGTGGCTGCTGCCGGCGGCGGCGGGGGCGGGGGTGTTCGCGGCGGTGGCGCTGCCCGAGGCGCAGATCGGGCTGGGGATCGTGCTGGTCGCGATGGTGCTCGGCGCCGCGGCGCTGCCGGCCGTGCTGCGGCGGATGACGCCGTGGACGGTGGCGTTCGGGGTGACGGCGTACTGGCTGATGTCCATGGCGGCGGTGCGCGATGCCGACTGGCTGGTCGCGATCCTGCTCGTGGCGGGGGCCGGGCTGGGCGCGCTGGCGGTCTCCGGCGCGGGCGCCGGCTGGCTGGGCGTGATCAGGGGCGGCGTGTCCGTCGCGCTCGCGCTCGGACCGGTGCCGTGGTTCCTGGCCCAGCCGGTGAAGCGGCTGACGGCCCGCCGGCGGGTGCTGCCGATGCTGGCCGCGCTGGGCATCACGGCGGTGCTGCTGCTGGTGTTCGGGTTGCTGTTCGCCTCGGCGGACGCGGTGTTCGCGTCGTACGTGGAGCGGCTGACCACCGCGCCGGACTGGGCGGAGTCGGCACCGGTGCGGATCTTCCTGTTCGTGCTGTTCGCGGTGCTGCTGGCCGCGGTGGTGCTGGTCGCGCTCAGGCCGGTCGTGGACCCCGTGGGGCCCGACACGAAGTTCGCGGTGAGCAGGAGCATCTGGATGGTGCCGCTGACGGCGGTGAACCTGCTGTTCGCCTCGTTCGTGGCGGTGCAGATCACGGCGCTGTTCGGCGGCGACACCCTGGTGCTGAGGACGGCGGGGCTGACCTACGCCGAGTACGCCAGGCAGGGGTTCTTCCAGCTCGTGGTGGTCAGCGTGTTCGTGCTGGGCATCGTGGCGGTGGCCGCCGGGCTGCTCAAGGTGGATCGGCGGGAGCGCTGGATGCTGGCCGCCCTGCTGGGCGTGCTGTGCGGGCTGACCATGGTGGTGCTGGCCTCGGCCCTGCACCGGATGAACCTCTACACCGACGCCTACGGCCTGTCCCGGCTGCGCCTGTCCGTGCAGGCCGCGGTGTGGTGGCTGGGCGCGCTGTTCGCGCTGGTGCTGCTGGCGGGCGCGGCGCGGTTCACGGGGCGCGGCTCCGGCTGGCTGCCCCGTACGATCGTGCTGGTCACCGGGCTGGGGCTGGGCGCGTTCGCGATCGTCAACCCCGATCTGCAGGTCGCGCAGACGCAGGTCGAGGTGCGCGGCCCGGCCAAGATGGACTCCGACTACCTCGGCGACCTCGGCGCGGAGGCGGTGCCGGCCCTCGACCGGCTGCCGGAGCCGCAGCGCAGCTGCGTGCTGGCGGCCGTGGTCGAGGCCAACGGGCTGGACCGCCCCGATCCCTGGAACGGCTGGAACCTGGCTCGCTCCCAGGCCCGTGACCTGCTGGCGCAGCGGCCGGTGGGCGACACCGCGCAGTGTCCTCCGGTGCCCAGTCGCGTCTCTGATTGAATCCAGGGGTGAGGTTCGACGTAGTCATCAGCGGCGGCCGGGTGCTCGACGGGACGGGCGCCCCGCCGTACCGCGCGGACGTGGCGATCTCGGGCGATCGGGTCGCGGCGGTCGGCCGGCTGGACGGCGCGGAGGCGGGCAGCGTGATCGACGCGACCGGGCGGCTCGTCGCGCCCGGCTTCGTGGACTGCCACGCCCATGGCGACGCGGCCGTGTTCGACCCGGACGTGCAGCGGGCGGCGCTGCGGCAGGGGGTGACCACGTTCGTGCTCGGGCAGGACGGGCTGTCCTTCGCGCCCGGCTCGGCCGCGACCGTCGCCTACGCCTCCCGATACTTCGCCGCCGTCAACGGGGCGCTGACCGAGGGGCCGCTGACCGTCGGCGAGCTGCTGACCGGTTACGACCGGGCGGTGGCCGTGAACACCGCCTACCTGCTGCCCCACGGCACCATCCGCTACGACGTCATGGGCCCCTCGCCCGATCCGGCCTCGCCCGGCGACCTGGCGAAGATGCTGCGCCACGTTGAGCGGGGGCTGTCGGAGGGCGCGGTGGGGCTGTCGAGCGGGCTCGAATACCTGCCCGGCCGCTATGCCGACGCCGAGGAGCTGGCCGCCCTGTGCGCCCCGCTCGGCGGGCTCCCGTACGTCACCCACATGCGCGCCTACGGCCAGCGGGCCGGGGTGGGGATGGCCGAGGTCGTGGACATCGCCGAGCGCTCGCGCGCCGCCGTGCACGTCTCACACCTGCACGGGCCCGCCGACGTGCTGCTGCCGCTGGTCGACGGGGCACTCGGCAAGGGCGTGGACCTGAGCTTCGACACCTACCCCTACCTGCGCGGCAACACGATCCTGGCGATGGTCGTGCTGCCGCCGTCCGTGCCCGGCGCCGAGCCCGGCCCCGCCCTGGAGATGATCGCCTCGGACGCGCTGGACGAGTGGTGGCCGACGCTGGAGGCCACCTGGCCCCGGCTGACGGTCTCGCACGCGCCGGGCCTGGAGTGGGCCGAGGGGCTGACCATGGTCGCGGCGGCCGAGCGGGCGGGAGTGGCGCCGGCCGAGTTCTGCCGCCGCCTCCTGACGGAGACGCGGCTGGAGGCGGGGGTCGTCTCCGCCCGTCCCGACGAGGGCCCGCAGGGCGAGGAGTCCGTACGCCGGATGCTCCGCCACCCCTCGCAGACCGGCGGCTCCGACGGCATCTATGTGGGCGGCCATCCGCATCCGCGCGGGTTCGGGGCGTTCGCCAGGTTCCTCGGCCGGCACGTCAGGGAGCTGGCGGACTGGACCTGGGAGCAGGCCGTGACGCACCTGTCCACGCACCCGGCCCGGCGGTTCGGGCTGGCGGACCGGGGGCTGCTGCGGGGCGGGTTCGCGGCCGACGTGGTGGTGATCGACCCGGCCACCGTCGGCGACCTGGCCACCTACCCGGCCCCGCGCGCACTCGCCGAAGGGGTCGACGACGTGGTCGTGACCGGCGTACGCGTGCTGGCGAACGGCGAGCTCACCGGGGCCACACCCGGGCGCGCACTCCGGCCGTGAGCCCCTGACGAGCCGAGATGTTGGGATAAGGTCGGACGCGGACGAAGGGGGTGTTGTGCCGGCGATCCTCGGTCAGTCGGTCTTCGACGGCGGGCTCGAATTTCCCGCGATGGTGGTGCACCGGGACGCGCTGGAGCACAACGTCGCCACGATGGCGGCCTTCGTCCGCGATCACGGCATGGAGCTGGCGCCCCACGCCAAGACCCACATGTCCCCCGAGATCGCCGCGCTGCAGCTCGACGCCGGCGCCTGGGGGCTCACCGTCGCGACGCCGCGGCAGGCGGAGACGGTCAGGGGCTTCGGCGCCGGCCGGATCATGGTGGCCAACCAGGTCGTCGATCCGGTGGGGCTGGCCTGGGCCGCCCGCGAGCTGGAGCGGGATCCGGAGTTCGAGTTCCTGAGCTTCGCCGACTCCAGGGCCGGGGTCGACATCCTGGCCGGGCACGCGGGTGAGCGGCCGTTCCGGGTGCTGGTGGAGCTGGGGCACGAGGGCGGGCGGGCCGGGTGCAGGACGCTCGACGAGCTGCTGGAGGTGGCCTCCTACGCGCAGGCGACGCCGGGGGTCGAGCTGGCCGGGGTCGCCGGGTACGAGGGCGCGCTCAAGACCAGCGAAGAGGTCCGGAAATATCTGGATCTGTTGCAGGAAGCCGTCGAATACGTCCGCGTCCGGAACCCCATCCTGAGCGTGGGCGGCAGCCAGTGGTTCGACGTGATCGGGCGCGAGCTCGCCGCCACGCAGGCCAGGATCCTGCTGCGCAGCGGCGCCTACGTCACCCACGACGACGGCTACTACCGGGAGCGCACCCCGTTCAACCGCATCGACGGCGAGCTGCGCCCGGCGCTGGAGGTGTGGGCGCATGTGCTGTCCACCCCCGAGCCGGAGCTGGCCGTCGTGGGCATGGGCAAGCGGGACGCGCCCTACGACGAGGGGCTGCCGATCCCGCGCCGTGGCGGGGTCACGATCATGAAGATGCAGGATCAGCACACCGTGGTGCGGGCAGCCGGGCTCAAGCCGGGTGACCTGCTGGCTTTCGGCATCTCCCATCCGTGTACGGCCTTCGACAAATGGCGGGTGCTCCCGGTGGTCGATCGGGACTACCGTGTCGTGGGCACCATAAACACCTATTTCTAGGGAGATTCCGTGAAAAAGGAGCTCAGGACCACGGAAGGCGCCGCTCCGGTCGGCGCCTACTCGCAGGGGCTCGTGGTGGGCGACTTCGTCTACACCTCCGGAATGGGCCCCCTCGACCCGCACACCGGTGAGGTCGTCGGCGACGATGTCGCCACCCAGACGCACCAGGTCATGCGCAACCTGGGGGCCATCCTCGCGGCCCACGGCCTGGGTTTCGACGACGTGATCAAGTCCACCGTCCACCTGCAGCACCTCAAGCGTGACTTCGCCGCGTACAACGAGGTGTACAAGTCGTATTTCAGCCAGCCGTACCCCGTGCGGACGACGGTGGGCTCGGAGCTGATGGACATCCTGGTGGAGATCGACTTCGTCGCGTACAAGAGCGCTTAAGGTCTGCTTGTGGACAGTTCGGTGTACGTCTTCGTCGAGGACCTGCGCGGCGAGGGCGTCGAGCGGGTGCTCGACAGGATCAGCGGTTACGGCGTGTCGGGCGTCACCGTGGGCGCCGTGCACCACGCCTCCCGCGACGTCACCCCGCACGGGCTGTCCAGGCTGACCCTCCGTCACGACGGGGCCCACTTCACCCCGCCGCCCGAGCTGTTCGACGGGCTCCGGCTCTCGCCCGTGCCCGGTTATCCGGACGCTCTCGACGGGGTTCGCGAGGCTTGTGCGAAGCGGTCGATGAAGCTGCACGGATGGACGGTTTTCCTGCGCAACGCCACGATCGGCACCGAACATCCGGACGTGACCGTACGCGACTGCTTCGGCGACCGCGGCTCGCTCACCGACCTGTGCCCGGCCCATCCCGACGTGCGCGTCTACGCCGTCGCGCTGGCCAGGGCGGTGGCCAGGCTCGGAATGGACAGCGTGGTGGCCGAGTCGCTGCACTTCAGGCCGCTCAAGCCGCAGCGCTCGTTCGTGCCGCTGGGGCCGATGGACGCCTACCTGTTCGGGCTCTGCTTCTGCGACTACTGCATGCGCCGGGCCACCGACCTGGGCGTGAACGCCGAGGTGGCGCGCGACGAATGCGCCAGGATCGTGGGCGGCGTGTTCGACGGTGACCCGCCGGCGCAGGGCGAGGTGACCAGGGCGGCGCTGACCGCGTACGCGGGCCCCGAGGTCGTGGCCTACGCCCGCGCGCGCTCCGAGACGGTCACCACGCTGGTGTCGGAGGTGTCCTCGGCGGTGGCCGAGGAGGGCTCCAAGCTGGTGTTCATCGACTCGACGGGGGCGGTCAAGGGCTACACCGACGGCCTGCCCACGCCCGGCCTGGCCGCGCACGACGCCTGGCAGCTCGGGGTGGACCTGGTGGCGCTGGGGGACCTCGTGCCCGCGTTCGGGGTGCTGGCCTACGCGCGTGACGCGGCGCGGGTGGCCGACGACGTGGGGGCCTACCTGCGGTCCGTGGGCAAGGACCGCGAGGTGCGGGCCGTGCTGCGGCCCGGCTACCCCGACAGCGACTCCGCCGACCGGCTGGTGGCCAAGGCGCGCGGCGCCAAGGCGGCCGGGGCGCTGGCGGTGGACTTCTACGCGTACGGGCTGGTGCCGCACCCGGTCCTCGACCGCATCCCGGCCGCGCTGGCGGAGGCGCTCTAGCTCAGGTTCTTGCGCATCACCTGCCACGGGCCGGAGCACAGCCCGCAGCCGGTGCCGACGAACATCGCCTCGGCCGCGGCGTCACCCTTGAGCTGCCACTTCAGCCAGGCCGCCCCGACCCGCCCGAACTCGCCACCGTTGGGCTGGGAGTAGGTGCCGAAATGTCCCACGTCCAGGTTCCCCATGAACGCGGGCAGCCCCGCGGGCAGGCGGTTCCAGTCGTCGATCGCGTTCTGGTAGGCGATGTCGCCGGGCCCGCCGATGAAGTAGCCGATCGGCGCGTGCAGGCGGGAGAGCTGGATCTTGTCCGCCGCGCTCATGAAACCGCTTTTCCCGATGCCGGTGGTGGTGACGCGCGGGTCGTCCGACACCTCGTACGCCTCCAGCCCGCCGCACGACTGCCCCATCACCGCGATCCTCGTGGTGTCGATGCGGCCACGGAGCCGGCTGGTGAGGCGGCTGTTCTCGGCGATCGCCCAGTCAATGGCGTCGAGCAGCATCTCCGCGTCGGTGGTGCCGGTGCCGCCGGGGCGACCGTTGGCGATCACCAGGAAGCCGTGGGAGGCCAGCTCCTTGAGGAAGTTCTCGAACCAGGTGCCGTCGGCCCGGCAGGCGCCGTTGCCCCAGGCCACGATGGGCAGCTGCACTCCGGTGGGCAGGACCGCGGGCCGGTAGACGGTGTGGCGGGGCAGGCGCAGGGTGGTCTCGTAGTCGGCCGGATAGGGTCCGGAGCCTCCGGGGGCCGCGTGCGCGGGCAGTCCAGCACTAGACGCCGTCCAGCAGGGCCGAGACCGACTCGACGGGGAAGTCGTCGCTCAGCCGCAGGCCCCTGAAGACCGCCCGCATCCACACGGCCCCGGCCAGCAGGTCGACGATCAGCATCGGGTCGACGGACTCGTTGAGCTCGCCCCGGTGGACCGCGCGCTCGAAGATCTCCCGCTCCCTGGCGAACCGGTCGGCGAAGAAGCGCCGCGCGTCCAGCTCGGGATGGCGTACGGCGGCCGCCAGCGCGGCCACGGCGATGTCGCTGGCGGGCGGCTCGGTCAGCAGCCGTTTGACGCCCTCGACCAGCGCGACCAGGTCGCCGCGCAGGCTCCCCGTGTCGGGCGCCTCGAAGCCGAGCACGTCGGACTCGACCAGCGCCGCCCCGAGGAGCGCCGCCTTCGACGGCCACCACCGGTAGATCGTCGTCTTGTTGACGCCCGAGCGCTCGGCGACCCCCTCGACGGTCAGCCCGTCGTAGCCCTTCTCGGCGACCAGCCGCAACGTCGCATCGAAGATCTCCTGCTGTTTCCTCGGGGCCATGGGGCTCATTTTCTCCCGGCGAACGCCGTGGCCACGCCGAGGCCGAGGTAGACGACGCCGCTCACGTACCTGAGGGTCCTGGTCCCGCCGTTGAGGCGGTGGCCGAGGGCGCCGGCGGTGAAGGCGTACAGGAGGTCCGAGAGCAGCCCCAGGAGGAGCAGCGTGAGGCCGAACACCGCGACCTGCGGCGCGGGCGAGCCCGCGGCAGGGTCCACGAACTGCGGCAGGAACGCCAGGAAGAACAGCGCCACCTTGGGGTTGAGCAGGTTGACCAGCACGCCTTCGAGGAACACCTTGCGCAGCGGCTGCGGGTCCGGCCGCCCGGTCTCCGCCTCCTTGCCGGTGAACGCGCGGATGCCCAGGTAGACGAGGTAGGCGACGCCGGCCCACTTGACGATCGCGAACAGCGTCGCCGACTGCGAGATCAGGTACGACAGGCCCGCGGCGGCGGCCACGATGTGCACGAGCGTGCCGAACTCCACGCCGAACGCGCTGGCCAGGCCCGCTGCCCGGCCCTGTGCGAGCGCTCTGGCGGTGATGTAGAGGTGGTTCGGCCCGGGGATGACCACCAGGGCCAGCGAGGCCGTCACGAAGAGGACGAAAGTGGTGGGAGGTATCACGAAAGAGCAGCGTAGGATGGCGTTGGTATGTCGAAGGAGGCCAATCTTGGGCCGATTTTCCGGACCAATCGAATGTCGGCGGGGCGTGGCATAGTTTCTGGCGTGAACGGTCTTCTCGTCGGGCGCTCCTCTGAGCTGGCCAGGCTCGCGCGTGTGCTCCAGTCCGCCGCCGACGGCGTGGCCGGGGTGGCGCTCGTCGGCGGGGACGCCGGGATCGGCAAGACCCGGCTGATCACCGAGCTGGCCGCCGAGGCCCGCGAGCGCGGCTTCAACGTGCTGGTCGGCCAGTGCGCCGAGCTCGGTGACGCGCTGCCCTACCTGCCGCTGGCCGACGCGCTGCGCGGCGCGGAGCCGGGCGTGCGCGAGGCCGCCGCCGCCCATCCCATGCTCGGCCAGCTGCTGCCGGGCACGGAGAGCGCGCCCTCGACCGGGCTCACCCAGCAGCGGCTGTTCGGCTCGCTGCTCGGGCTGCTCGCCGACGTGCAGCCGGTGCTGTTCGTGATCGAGGACCTGCACTGGGCCGACCGCTCCACCCGCGACCTGCTGGTCTTCCTCAGCCGCATGGTGCAGACCGAGCGCGTCTGCGTCGTCGGCACCTACCGCACCGACGACCTGCACCGCCGCCATCCGCTGCGGTCCGTGCTGGCCGAGCTGAAGCGCCTGCCCACGGTGACGAACGTGGAGCTGGGGCCGCTGGGCTCCGGCGAGATGTCCGATTACGTCGCCACCCTGGGCGAGGTGGACGCCCAGGGGCTCGGCCTCATCGTCTCCCGCGCCGACGGCAACCCGTTCTACGCGGAGGAGCTGTTCGCGGCCATGGCCGAGGGCGACAGCCTGCCCGACGGGCTGGCCAGCCTGCTGATGTCCAGGGTCGAGGTGCTCTCCGAGGCCGGGCAGCGGGTGCTGCGGGCCGCCGCCGTGGCCGGCCGGCGGGTGGAGGACGAGTTGCTGCGGGAGGTGTCGGGGCTGCCGCTGGCGGAGTTCGAGGAGGCGGTCAGGGAGATCGTCTCGCGCGGCCTGCTCAAGGTCCACGGCTACGGCTACGCCTTCCGCCACGCGCTGCTGCAGGAGGCCGTCTACACCGACCTGCTGCCCGGCGAGCGCACCAGGCTGCACGCCGCCTTCGCCCGTCTGCTCAGCTCGCCGGCCGAGCTGGCGCACCACTATCTCGCGGGCCACGACCTGGCCGGGGCGCTGGCAGCCTCGGTCGAGGCGGGCCGGGAGGCCGAGCGGGTCGGGGCGCCCGCCGAGGCCCACAGACACTACGACCGGGCGCTCGGCCTGTGGGACCGGGTGGACGACGCGGCCCGGCTGGCCGGGGAGGGCCGGGCCGAGCTGGCCTTCCGCAGCGCGGTCATGGCCGCCGACAGCGGTGACAACCACCGGGCGGTGGTCCAGCTCCGCGCGCTGCCGCAGACGTCCGAGGTGAGCGAGCGGCTCGCCTACTACCTGTCCGAGATGGACGACCGGCCCGGCGCGGTCGCGGCGGCCGAGCGGGCCGTCGAGAGCGCCGACGACCAGGTCGCGCTCGCCCGCGCCCTGGCCACCTACGCCCGCGCGCTGCTGTGGACGGCGCGGCACCAGGAGGTGGAGGCCATGTGCGCGCGGGCCCTGGAGACCGCCCGCGCGGCCGGCGCAAGGGACGCCGAGGTGGGCGCCCTGCTCACGCTGGCCACCTTCGTCGAGCACCGGGGCGACGTGGCCAGGGCCCACGAGCTGGTCGAGACGGCCATGGCCGAGCCCTCTGGAGACCTGGCCATGGATCTGCGGGCCCGATTCCACCATGCCCGCATCCACCACGAGCAGGGCCTGCTGGCCCAGGCCGCCGAGGTGGCCGACGACGGCATCCGCATGGCGCTCGGCAACGGGCTCAAGTGGAGCACCTACGGCACCGACCTGCGATTCCTGCGCTTCCTCATCCACTACGTGGCCGGCGAGTGGGACCAGGCCGAGTCGGTGGCGGCCGGCTTCGGAGCGCGGGTGGGCACGCTGCAGGAGGCGACCCTGTCGTCGTTCGCCCTGTTCATCGAGGTCGCACGTGACCTGCCGGCGGTCGAGGGGCGGCTGAGCTGGCTGCGCCCCTTCTGGTCCGATGAGCTGGCCGTCTACATGTCCAGAGGTCTGGCGGCCGAGCATTCCCTGTGGCACGGCGATCCGGCGGGGGCGCTCGACCACGTGCGCGCGGCTCTGGCGCCGCTGATCGAGGGCGACGTGGGCGTGTTGCGGCCGGCCGCCATCGGGCTGTGGGCGCTGGCCGAGCTGGGCACCACCGAGGGGGCCGACGAGCTGCTCGCCCGCGCCCGGCTCGCGGTCGAGGCCGGGCCCATGGGCGAGGGCGGGCACATGGGTCCCGAGGGGCGGGCCTGGGCGCTGCGGGTGGAGGCCGAGTGGCAGCGCGTGCACGGGCGGCTCGACGTGGAGCTGTGGCGGCGGGTGGTCGAGGCGTTCGACTTCGGGTTCGTCTACGAGACGGCACGGGCCCGGTGGCGGCTGGCCGAGGCGCTGCTCGCGGCCGGTGACCGGGAGGCGGCGCAGGCGGAGTGGGAGCTGGCCAGGGAGACGGCGGGCAAGCTGCGGGCGGGGCCGCTGGAGAGCGCGCTGCAGGAGTTCGGGCGGCGGGCCCGGTTCGCCGGGGCCGGTGGCACGAGTGGTGGCGCCGGTGGTGGCCGGCAGGGCGGCGGGCAGAGTGGTGGGCAGAGTAGCGGGTACGGTGACGGCGGGCTGACGGCGCGGGAGGTCGAGGTGCTGCGGCTGGTCGCGGAGGGGCTGACCAACCGGGAGATCGCGGAGCGGCTGTTCATCGCGCAGAAGACGGTGAGCGTGCACGTGTCCAACATCCTGGGCAAGCTGTCGGTCTCCACCCGCACCCAGGCCGCCGCCGCGGCCCGGCAGCGGGGGTTGCTCGGATAGCGGGGCCGCCGGGCCTGGCGGGGTCAGGAGGCGGCGCCGCCGGCCAGGAGCGGGGCGACGTCCAGTCGCTGCTTCAGGTAGCCGAACTCGAGCATGAGGTCCGCCACGCGCTGCACCCGCACGGGGTCGACGGAGGTGGAGAAGCCGCCGAGCTTCATCGTGGCGGCCGTGGCGGCGTCGATCTTCGTGTACTTGCCGAGCGCGGCGGCCACCTCGGCCGGGTTCGAGACGGCCAGCTCCGCGGCCTTGCGCAGGGCCCGCTGGAAGGCCGCGACGACCTTCGGGCTCTGCTGGGCGAAGGTCTCGGTGGTGAGGTAGCCGGCGATCGGGAAGTCGGCCGTCGGGCCGGTGAACGGGTCGATCAGCTCGACCGCCCCGAGCGTCTTCGCCGCCGCCTGGAGGAACGGCTCGGGCAGGAACGCGACGTCCACCTGGCCGCTGTCCAGCGCTCCGGCCATCTCGGGGAACGGCCGCTCGACGAACTTGACGTCCTCCGGCCGCAGCCCGGCGGGCTTCAGCAGGGCGCTGACGGTGAGGGTGGCCACGTTGTTGAGGGTGTTGACGCCGACCGTCCTGCCCTTGAGGTGGGCCGGCTCGGTGATCGGCGAGCCCTTCTTCGTCATGAGCAGGAAGTTGCCGGGCTTGGCCGCGTACGCGTCGCCGACGATCTTGATCTTGGCCACGCCGCTGGCCGAGGCGAGCAGGGCGGAGACGTAGTTGCTGTGCAGGAAGTCGAGCTTGCCGGAGATCAGGTCGGGCATGGCCGCCCCGCCGCCCGCGATCGTCTCCGTCTCCACCTTGAGCCCTTCGGCGGCGAAATAGCCCTTGTCGATGGCGATCTGAATAGGTGCGACTTCGGGCAGCGGCACCATTCCGATCCTGATATCGGTCTTTTCCAAACCGCCTGATTGCCCGCCCGATTCACCTCCTCCGCCGCAAGCGGCGACCATGAGGGCCGCGATGCCGAGAACGAGGAGGCGCCGAAAACCTGACATGTACGCTCCTGGAGGGGAGAAACGTATTCGGAATGGCGTGATCTTGAGCTTAACCCCGATTCCCCGGAAGGTCACCGGCCTTTTGCGGCGTCATGCCAAGCGAGCGCGCGTTTCTCCAGGAACAGAAATCCCTGATTCAGCAAATATCCCAATATGCCGAGCAGCACGATCGCCCCCCAGACCCCCGGCAGGTCGAACGCCCGCTGCGCGGCCCGCAGCTGGAACCCGATGCCCTCGGTGCTGAAGAACTCCGCGATGACCATGAGGATCAGCGCGAGCGACAGGCTGAGCCGCAGCCCCGCGAAGATCTTGGGCAGGGCCGACGGCAGGATGATCCGGAACAGCCGCTGCCCCCGCGAGAGCCCGAAGACCCGCGCCGTCTCCAGGTGCAGCGGCTCGACGCCGCGCGCCCCGTCCGCCGCGTTGAACAGCACCGGCCACACGATCCCGAACGTGATCGTGGCGATCTGCATGCGCGTGCCCGTCGAGAACAGGGCCAGGAACATCGGCAGCAGCGCCGGCGGCGGCAGCGCCCGGCCGAACTGGATCACCGGGTCGAGAAACCGGTAGAGCAGCGGCGAACGGCCGAGGGCCACGCCGACCGTCACGCCGGCCACCCCCGACAGGGCCCAGCCCGCCAGCAGCCGGCCCAGGCTCTGCGGGAAGTTGGCCAGGGCGGTGTCGTTCAGCCAGAGGCGGGCGGGCGAGCCGGTGAACCAGAGCTCGCGCATCTGGCCGGCGATCGTCGACGGCGGCGGGAAGAAGGGATGCTCCATGGCCCGCGTGGCCAGCTCCCACACCACGAGGACGAGCGGCACGACCCACAGCCCGGACAGCCGGGCGATCACCGGGCCACACCCGGGTGCCAGCGGAACAGCCGCCGCTCCGCCCAGACGAACGCGCCATTGGTGGTGATGCCGAGCAGCCCGGCCCACACGGTGGCGGCCACGGTGAGCGTGAGCCCGTCGGGGCTGCTGCCGGCCAGGATGATGAACGCGCCGATCCCGCTCGACCCGCCCGCGAGCAGTTCCGTGCTGATGGCCAGGATGAGCGCGATCGTGGCGGCCACCCGGATCCCGGTCGCGATGAACGGCGCCGTGCTCGGCAGCGACACCCGTAACAGCACCGCCGTCCGGCCGAAGCCGAAGGCCCGCAGGGTCTCCTTGGCCAGGGGGTCGACCTCTCTGAGGCCGTACATGGTGTTGATCAGGATGGGCCACGTGGAGGCGTACACGATCACCGCGATCTTCATGTCCAGCCGCTCGGTGAACACGAACGCCGCCAGCGGGATCAGCGCCACGGACGGGATGGGCCGCAGGAACTCGATCACCGGCCGCAGCGCCGCCTCGATCGCCGGCACGCTGCCGAGCAGCAACCCGGCCGGTACGGCCAGCGCCACGGTGAGCAGCAGCCCCAGCGCCCACCCGGCGAAGGTGGCGCCGACGTCGAGCAGGAATTCGGGATCGGCCGCCAGTCCCGCGGCGGTGACCAGCACGGTCGAGGCGAGCGGGAATTGCACGGTGGAAATGAGCCCGAGCCGGCCGGCCGCCTCCGCAAGGCAGAGGAGGCCGGCCACACCCAGAAAACCGCAGACCAACGCGCTGTCGAAAGGACGCCGGGGGATCAGCCGGGGCATCAACGGAATGCCCCGTTGGGGGGAAACACCATAAAGGTCTCCAAAATCCAACCGTGACGGCGAATATGGAGCCAGAGTAACGATCAGTTATTGACTTGGGCGAGGTTCGAGTGCCCGGCGCTGATCGGGGGTGAGCGGGCGCGTGGGCAGCCCCTGCAGGAGGAGGAAGAGCTTGGCCGTCTCCTCCAGCTCCTCGATGGCGTCCAGCGCCGCGCCGAGGCTCGCCCCGGCGACGATGGGGCCGTGGTTGCTGAGCAGCAGGGCCGAGTGCGTGCGTGCCATCTCCTCGGCGGCCGGTTCCAGGCGCTGGTCGCCGGGCGCGAAGTACGGCAGCAGCGGCAGCCGGCCCACGCGCATCGCGAAGTAGGCCGTCAGCGGTGGCAGGGCGTCGTCCGGGTCGAGGCCGTCCATGCACGACACGGCGGCGGCGTACGTGGAGTGCGTGTGCACGACGGCGTTCGCCGCGGGCCTGGCGCGCAGGAGGGCGGCGTGCAGGAACGCCTCCTTGGACGGCTTGGGACCGCCCATGTGGGCGCCGCTCCGGTCGATCAGCGACAGCTCGTCGGCCTCGACGGTGCCCAGGCTCGACCCGGTCGGCGTGACGAGGATGTGCTCGCCGACGCGTACGGACAGGTTGCCGGTGCTGCCGTGGGTGAGGCCGCGCCCGAACAGCGACCGCGCGGCGGCGATGATCGCGTCGCGTTCCCCGTTCATCGCGAGACCGCCGGCAGTCGACGTTCGCCGTTCACCGCGAGACCTCCAGCAGTCGGGGGTGCGCCGTTCATCGGGAGGCCTCCAGCAGCAGGTCGGGCTCGCCGAAGTTGCCGGACTTCAGCAGCAGCGCGAGGCCGGACGGGGTGAAGATCCAGGGCACGCCGCGCGCCGCCTCCGCCCCGATCACGCCGCCGGGCACGCCGAGCGCGCTGACGACGGCGCCCGAGGTCTCGCCGCCGGCCGAGATCACGCGGGTGACGCCGCGCTCGACCAGCCCGCGCGCGATCCGGCCGGTGGCCGACTCCAGGATGGCGGCCGACCGCTCGGTGCCCAGGGCCTCCTGTACGCGGCGCAGCGCCGCCGGCTCCAGCGACGAGTAGATCAAGGGTGCTCCCGCCGTCCCGTCCAGGGCGTCGTACCAGGCCAGGGCGTGCCTGGCGAGCGACTCCTCGTCCTGGTCGGCCAGCGCGTCGAGCCGGTGGGCCGGCCTGCCCGCCTGGATCATGGCGTCGACCTGCTGGAGCGTACGGGCCGAGCAGCTTCCCGCCAGCACGGCGGCGCGCCCGGCCGGCTCGGG